>DASXOU010000627.1:0-4943 GCA_036494045.1 Polyangia bacterium
CCTGGCGTTGCAAGCGTCGCTCGCCGGCGGCGACGCGGCCACGTTGGCCGAGCTGTACATCGAGCTCTCCGACATCCTGGTGCGGCTCAAGGACCTGACCACCGCCGAGCGCGAGCTGTGGGAGGGCCTGATGCTGGTCACCGCCGGCGACGGCCCCGAGGCCGAGCGCGGGCCGGAGCCGATGTGGCGCATGCTGCTGGCGCTCGGCGAGCTGGCGCGCGAGGCGGGCGATTTCCCCGGCGCGCGCTCGTATGGGCTGCACGCGCTCCGTCACGCGGCGCGCGTCGATGCGCCGGTCGGGCTCGGGCGCGTGCATCGCTTCCTCGCCGAGGTCCACGAGATGCTGGGCCTGGGGCAGAACGCGGTCGAGCACCGGCGGCTGGCGGTCGAGGAGCTGCGTCGCGTCGGCGATCGGCGCTCGACGGCGGAGCTGCTCATCGCGCTCGCCGATCCGGAAGGCGCCAGCGCCGTCGAGGCCAAGGCGTGGCTGCGCGAGGCGGACGTGCTCGCGGCGGAGATCGGGTGGCAGGAGGGCGTGGACCGCTCGCGGGCGCAGCTGGCGCGATTGTCGTAGCCGGCGTCGCAATCGCGGCGCCGATCGTCACCGCGCGCCGTTTACCTTGAAGGACGACGCGAAGGCGCTTACTACTTGCTGAGCGAGGAGAGCAGCCGAATGTGCGGAATCGTTGGGTACGTGGGGGACAGAGAGTGCACGCCGATTCTCATCGAAGGGCTGCGCCGGCTCGAATATCGCGGCTATGACTCCGCCGGCGTGGCGGTGCTCGACCCGGCGAAGGAGGGGCTGACCATCTCGCGCGTGGTGCGCTGCCGCGGCAAGCTGTCGAACCTCGAGAACCTCTTGCGCGACTCGAAGCCGCAAGGGCACATCGGCATCGGCCACACGCGCTGGGCGACGCACGGGCGGCCCAGCGACGAGAACGCGCATCCGCACAAGTCGGGCGGCGTCTCGGTGGTGCACAACGGGATCATCGAGAACCATCAGATCCTGCGCGACGCGCTCAAGCAAAAGGGGCGCACCTTTTCGTCGGAGACGGACACCGAGATCATCGCGCATCTCGTCGACGAGGAGCTCAAGGTCGACGGCAAGGTGACCTTGCGTGAGGCGGTCCGGCGCGCGCTCAAGCAGGTGCAGGGCGCTTACGCGATCGTGGTGATGGCCGATCAGATGCCGGATCAGATCGTGGCGGCGAAGAACGCCTCGCCGCTGGTGCTCGGGCTCGGCGACGGCGAGAACTTCATCGCCTCCGACGTGCCGGCGATCTTGATGCACACGCGCCGCATGATGTTCCTCGAGGAGGGCGAGATCGCCGAGGTGCGCAAGAGCGGCGTCGAGGTGGTCGATCTCGACGGCAAGAAGATCGAGCGCGCCCCGAAGGAGATCACCTGGAGCGCGGTGTCGGCGGAGAAGGCCGGCTTCAAGCACTTCATGCTCAAGGAGATCCACGAGCAGGCGCGCGCCGTGACCGACACCTTGCGCGGACGCCTCTCGGTCGAGCACAACGACGCGTTCCTCGACGGCATCGAGCTCGACGTGGCCAACCTCAAGAAGGTCACGATCATCGCGTGCGGCACCTCGTGGCACGCGGCGCTCGTCGGAAAATTCATGATCGAGCAGCTGGCGCGCGTGCCGGTCGAGGTCGATCTGGCGTCGGAGTATCGCTATCGCGATCCGATCATCGGCAAGGGCGACGTGATCCTGGCGATCTCGCAGTCGGGCGAGACCGCGGACACGCTGGCGGCGATGAAGGAGGCCAAGAAGCAGGGCGCCTACGCGATGTGCATCGCCAACGTCGTCGACAGCTCGATCCCGCGCATGTGTCACGCGTCCTTGTACACGCACGCCGGGCCGGAGATCGGCGTGGCCTCGACCAAGGCGTTCACGACGCAGCTGGCGGCGCTGATGCTCCTTGCGATCCATCTTGGCCGCCGCACCAAGGCGCTCAAGGACGACGTGGCCAAGGCGCTCATCGCCGAGCTTCTGACCATTCCGCACAAGATGTCGGACGTGGTCGGGCTGGCGCCGCAGATCCAGGTGATCGCGCGTCGCTACGGGCAGGCGCGCGACTTTCTGTTTCTCGGGCGCGGCAACAATTATCCGATCGCGCTCGAGGGCGCGCTCAAGCTCAAGGAGATCTCGTACATCCACGCCGAGGGCTACGCGTCGGGCGAGATGAAGCACGGGCCGATCGCGCTCATCGACGAGCACATGCCGGTGGTGGTGCTGGCGCCCAAGGGCCCGGGGTACGACAAGGTCATGTCGAACCTGCAGGAGGTCAAGGCGCGCGAGGGCAAGGTCATCGCCATCTGCACGCGCGGGGATCACGAGATCGGATCGATCGCCGACGAGTGCATCTTGATCCCCGACACGGCGCCGGAGCTGCAGCCGCTCTTGACGACGCTGCCGTTGCAGCTTCTCGCGTACTACGTCGCCGACTTCAAGGGCACCGACGTCGACCAGCCGCGCAACCTCGCCAAGTCTGTTACCGTCGAGTAATGAAGTATCGCTCGCTCGCGCCGCTCGGGACGGCGGTGGTCGCGCTCGCCGCGGTCATCCTGGCCGCCGGCCTGTTCCAGGTCGTCACCGTGTATCTGTGGAACTTCAGCCTGCGCGATCACGCGGCCGGGATGGGATTGGCGCGCGCCGACGCGCTGCGGATGCTGGTGATGCGGCCGATCGTCTACGTCGCGATGGCGTCGACGTTGGTGTTCGTGTTTCTCGCGACCCGCAATCTCGCGGTGATCGGTCCGGCGCGGCCGACCTTCGCGCCGGGGATGGCGGTCGTGTGGTTCTTCATCCCGATCGCCAACGTCCTCATGATTCATCAGGTGATGACGGCCCTGTGGCGCGAGAGCCAGCCGACGCCGTCGAAGAAGGTGGGCGTCGCGCCCGATTTTTCGGTCCCGCTGGTGACGGCGTGGTGGGCGACGCTCGCCGGCGGCGTGTTCTTCTCGCTCGTCATCAACAACGTGCGGCTGATGGAGCCGTGGGCCTTCGTCGCGCGCAACTTCACGCAGGTCGCGATCAATCTGGCGGCGGGCGTGTGCTTCATCGCGATCGTGCGCGGCATCGTGCGGCGGCAGCGCGAGCAGTGGATCGATCTCGAGCGGCGCGGCGCGGTGCCGCAGCCGACGGCAGACGCGCTGCGGTAACACAGATCACTCGACAACTGGTCGGGCCGATTGCATGCTGAAGGCATGCGTGGGTACGTGTCGGCGCGGGCGCGCGCGCAGCTGGTCGAAGTTCTGCTCGCCGCGCAGATCGCGATCTACAGCTTGCGTGCCGTCGGCGCGCTCTATCTCGCGGTTGCGCCCGACGACGGTGACCTGCCGTTGATGCTGGCGCGCGGGGCGCGGCTGTCGCAGCCGTTCCTGCTCGTCCTGTTCCTCGCCACGGCGATCGCGTTCCTCTTGTGGCTCGACCGCGCGGCGCGCAATCTGCCGTCGCTGGGCGCGCGCGCGGCGATTTCGTCCGAGCACGTGGTCGGCGTCTTCTTCGCGCCGGTGGTGAACCTTTTTGCCATCCCGCACGTGGTGCGCCACGTATGGCGCGCCAGCGATCCGACGCCGCCGGTGCGCGCGTGGCTGCTGTGGGGCTGGTGGCCGCCGCTGGTGCTCGGCTGTCTGACGCTGGCGCTGCCGCTCTTGTCGGCACCGTTGATGCTGGCGTCGGCGGTGTGCCTGGTCGGCATCGTGCGCGACGTACAGCGACGGCAAGACGAGCAGTTCCTCGACGACGAGCGGCGCCGCGCGGTGCCGCTGCCCACGGCCGACGTGCTCCGTTAGGGACAGCCCCTGCATCCAGGAAGGACTCACGACGAATGACGTACGCTGACGGCATGAACGGCTACCTTTCGACGCGCGGACGCGCGACGGCGCTGACGGTGCTGGCGATCCTGCAGATCGTCGCGCTCGGCTCGGCGGTGATCGCGTGGGCGGTCGGCGCCGCAGCGCTCGACCACGACATGGCGGCGGCGGCGCCGGCGTTCACCGTGGCGGCGGTGGTCGGCGGCCTCGATTTTCTGCTCTTCATGGCCGCCACCATCGTGTTCTTCACGTGGGTCTATCGCGCCATGGCCAACTTGGCGCCGCTCGGCTCGATGAGCACGCGCTTCAGCCCGGCGATGGCCGTGTGGGCGTACATCATTCCGTTCGTGAACCTCGTGTGGGGGCACACGGTGATGGCGGTGATCTGGCGCGAGAGCCAGCCACCGACGGTGACGCCGGAAGGGGTCTACACGCGCAGCAAGACGACGCTGGTCAACTGGTGGTGGGGTCTGTATCTCGCCGGCAGCATCATCGCCATGACCGCCATGTTCGCGCACCCGGTCACCGTCGAGGATCTGACCGAGTTCGCGACCAAGCAGATCCTGTTTGAGCTGCTGCGGGTGGTGACGCTGATCCTGTTCGTGCTCATGATCCGCGGCGCGCAGAAGCGCCAGGACGAGCAGTGGCGCGACCTCGAAGGGCAAAGGAATGTCCCCAAGCCGACCGCGGAGGCGCTGCGCTAGGGTTTCGTCCACCCACAACGGAATGGCGACACCCCGGCCGCGCTTCAGCGCGGACGGCGGGATGTTGAGCGCAATCAGCGACGGTGCGGAACCAGCACCGAGCTCCCTCTGTCCTCAGCGAACTTTGTCACGGTACAGGTGGAGTTTGCCTCACGCTACGGCCGGCTCACGGCGCAGAGTCCCGCAAATTCTGTCGGGCGCCGGCCGGGCCAGCCACCGCCTCGTTACTGCGAGATCGGGCCGTTGTAGCTGCCGCCCGAGGTCGTCGGCGTCATCGGGCGCGGTGGCGGCGGGACGCCCTCGACGCCGGGCTGCGTGCCGGGCGGGCTCGACTCGGGCACCGTCGCGGCGGCGAACGCGGCGTCTTTGCACAGCCGCTCGACGCTGCCCGCGGGCTTCGACTCGTCGCGCACG
>DASXOU010000628.1:0-1843 GCA_036494045.1 Polyangia bacterium
GGCGATGTCAACGCGCTCCTCACCAGGCAGCTGCGCGCGCTCGGCGTCGACATGCTCTTCAAGAAGGAGGTCGTCGACGTCGGCCGCACCGGCAGCGGCGTGCTCCACTGCCGCCTCTCCGACGGCACCGACCTCGAGTGCGAGCGGCTGCTCTTCGCCGGCGGCCGCGCCGGCAACACCCGCGGCATCGGGCTCGAGCGCATCGGCGCCGCCGCCGATTCGCGCGGCCTGCTCAAGGTCGACGACAAGTTCCGCGTCGCCGGCGTCGCCGGCGGGCGCGTCTATGCCGCCGGCGACGTCATCGGCTTTCCGGCGCTGGCGTCGGTGGCCATGGAGCAGGGCCGCGTCGCCGCGTGCCACGCCTTCGGCATCGAGTACAAGCAGAAGGTCGCCACCCAATTCCCCTACGGCCTGTACACGATCCCCGAGTGCTCGATGATCGGCGAGACCGAAGAGTCGGCCAAGAAGAAGGGGCTCGACTTCGAGATCGGCCGCGCCCGCTACGGCGACAACGCGCGCGGGCAGATCGTCGGCGACGTCAACGGCATGCTCAAGCTGGTCTTCGACGCGCGCGACAAGAAGCTCCTCGGCGTCCACGTCATCGGCGAGCGCGCCACCGAGCTCGTGCACACCGGCCAGGCGGTCATGCATTTTGGCGGCGGCATCGACGACTTCATCGAGCAGGTGTTCAACTTCCCGACGCTGGGCGAAATGTTCAAGTACGCCGCCTACGACGGCCTCGGGCGTTTACGCCAGCGTGAAAAAGTTATTGCACACTAACTGCAAATTCTTTAGCATCGGCTGGTGGCGGTCGCGAAGGACAAGGTCGACGGACGGGCCGCGCGCGCCGAGCGCACGCGCAACGCCGTCGTCGACGCGCTGCTCGACCTGATCGACGGCGGCAACCTGCAGCCGACGGCGCAAGAGGTCGCGACCCGCGCCGGCGTCTCGCCGCGCATCGTCTACTTCCACTTCGAGGATCACGCCAAGCTCTTCGCAGCCGCCGCCGCGCGCCAGTCCGAGCGCGTGCTCGCCGACTTCCGCGTCATCGACGCGAGCGCGCCCTTCGCCGAGCGGCTCGACGCCTTCGTCGCCATGCGCGCACGCATGTTCGCGCGCGCCTTCAACACGCGCCGCGCCGCGCGCCTCTACGAGCACGTCGCGCCCATCGTCGCCGGCACGCTCGCGTTCATCCGCGCCGTCAAGCGCGAGGAGGCCGAGCGCGTGTTCGCGCGCGAGCTCGACGCCATGCGCCCGCCCCGCCGGCGCGATCGCGCCGTCGCGCTCGGCGCCGTCACCAGCTTCAACACGTGGGAGTCGCTGCGCGCGCACGCCGGGCTCTCGCTCGAGGACACGCGCCGGGTCTGGCGCGGCCTCATCGCCGCCGTACTGGAGGATTGACGATGCGTCGCTTCGCCTGCTTGATGCTGCTCGCCGCCGGCTGTCACGGCTCGTCACCGGGATCGTCGTCGAGCGCGATCACCTATTGGAAGGACGTCAAGCCGATCGCCGACGCCAAGTGCGTCATGTGCCACACGCCCGACAACATCGCGCCCTTCGCGCTCATGAGCTTCGAGGATTTCAAGTCGCACACCGACATGATCGACGTCGCCGTCAAGACCAAGACGATGCCGCCGTGGCCGCCCGGCGGCGGCTGCGCCGACTACGTCGAGGATCGCTCGCTCTCGGACGATCAGATCGCGACGCTCACCGGCTGGATCGATCAAGGCGCCGTCGAAGGCGACCAGAAGGACTACCAGCCGGGCACGGCGTCGATGGGCGGCCTGTCGCGCGTCGATCAGAATTTGCAGATCGACGAGCCCTACACGCCGACCCTGTCGCC
>DASXOU010000629.1:0-2887 GCA_036494045.1 Polyangia bacterium
CCCGCTCGAGCACGTTCTCCAATTCGCGCACGTTGCCCGGCCACGCGTAGCGCGACAAGAGCGCCAGCGCCTCGCGCGCCACGCCGGCGTCGTTGCGCCGCTCGCGCGCCGCGTACTTGGCCATGAAGTGATCGACGAGCAGCGGAATGTCGCTCGGCCGCTCGCGCAAGGGCGGCAGCCGAATCGTCACGACGTTGATGCGGAAATAAAGGTCCTCGCGAAAACGCCCCGCCTTGACCTCGTCCTCGAGCTCGCGATTGGTCGCCGCCACCACGCGCACGTCGACCGTGATCGCCTCGGTGCCGCCGACGCGCCGGATCTCGCCTTCCTGCAAGACGCGCAGGAGCTGCGCCTGCATCTTGCCGCCGACGTCGCCGATCTCGTCGAGGAACACGGTGCCGCCCTGCGCCTCTTCGAAGATGCCGCGCTTCGACGCCACCGCGCCGGTGAACGCGCCCTTGGCGTGCCCGAACAACTCCGACTCGAGCAGCGACTCGGTCAGCGCCGTGCAGTTGACCGCAACGAACGCGCCCGACGCGCGCGGCGAGTGCGTGTGGATCGCGCGCGCCACCAGCTCCTTGCCGGTGCCGCTCTCGCCCACCACCAGCACCGTCGACATCGTCGGCGCCACGCGCGCCACCATCTTGTAGACGTCGAGCATGGCCGGCGCCGCGCCCACGAGGCTCTCGATGCGCGGCGGCTTGTCGCCCTCGCGCGCGCGCGCCGCACGGTTCTCCTCGAGGAGCCGCGTGCGCTCGAGCGCGCGCGACACCGTCAGCTTGAGCTCGCCGACGTTGAACGGCTTCGACACGTAGTCGTAGGCGCCCTTCTGGATCGCCGCCATCGCGCCGGTGACGTCGCCGAACGCGGTGATCAAGATGACCGGCGTCTCGGTCGCTCGCTCCACAAACGACTTGAGCACGTCGAAGCCCGACGCCGAATCGCCGAGGCGCACGTCGGAGATGACGAGGTCGTAGTCCTTCTTGCCGGCGCGCGCGATCGCCTCGTCGCCGGTCGGCAGCGCGTCGACGGTATGCCCTTCGCCGCGCAAGATCTCGTCGAGCAATTCGCGCGCGACCTTGTCGTCTTCGACGATGAGAATTTGGCTCATGCTGCTTTGCGCTCGCTGCGCGGCAGCGTGATCGTGAACGTCGAGCCGCGCCCCGGCGCCGAATCGACGGTGATGCGCCCGCCGAGCGCGATCGCCAATTCGCGGCAGATCGCGAGGCCAAGCCCGGTGCCCTTGCCGCGCCCCTTGGTCGTGTAGAACGGCTCGAAGATGCGCGCCGCGTCCTCGGCCGCGATGCCCACGCCGTCATCGGCCACCGCGATCGCCACCAGTCCGTCGCGCGCCGCCGCCTCGACGCGGATGTGCCCGCCCTCGTGCACGGCGTCGACGGCGTTGGTGATCAAGTTGACCAGGATCTGCCGCAACAATCCCGGATCGGTCTCGGCCTGCGCCGCCGGCTCCTCGATCTTCTTCTGCACGTCGATGCGCGCCCGCGCCTCGGCGCTGATGCAGATGCCGAGCGCCTCGTCGATCACGCGCTCGACGTCGACGGCGACGCGCTCCGGCGCCACCGTGCGCGTCGAGTCGAGATAGTCGCGCACGATCTTCGACACGCGCTCGAGCTCGCGCGTCGCCACCTGCAAGCGATCCTTGAGCGCCTGCGGCATGTCGCGCCCCGACAGCGCCAGCTGCAAGTGCCCCGACACCGATCCGAGCGGCGTCCCGATCTCGTGCGCCAACTGCGCCGCCAATTGTCCGAGCGCCGCCAGCCGCTCCTTGTCGCCGAGCTCCTGCCGCGTCTCGCGCAACAAGCGGTTGAGCTGCGCCAGCGTCTCGTTCTTGCGCGCCAAATCGAGCGTCGCCGCCTTGACCTCGTCGGCCAGGCGCCGGTTGAACGCGCGAATCTCGCCGTCGGCCTCGGCCAGCCGCGCCAGCATCGCGTTGAACCCGCGCGACAGGGCGCCCACCTCGTCCTTGCCCGCCACCGGCACGCGCTCGTCGAGCATTCCGCCTTCGACGCGCTTCATCGCCGCCTCGAGCACGCTCACCGGCCGCCCGACGACGCGATTGACCGTGTACGCGGTGAACAACATTAATAGGAGCACCGCCGAGCCGGTGATCAACACCGAGCTGATCTCCTCGGCGCGCACCACCGACGCCACCGGCTCGTCCGACTTGGTCACGATCAGATCGCCGTGCATCGGCCCCGGCGGATCGATGAGCGCGTGCGCCGTCACGATGATTCGCCCCGGCGTGCCCTTCGCTTCCACGGTCACCGTCGCCTTGCGCGGCGGCGCCTGCACCGCACGCGGCGGCCAGCGATCGCCCGGATCGGGCTTGTCGGGCGTGCGCCACAAGGCCTCGACCATGCGCCGCCCCGGCCGTCGCGTCGACTCGCCGTGATCGTAATAGGCGCGCCGCGCCTCCTCGCGCCGCTGCGTCGGCGTCTTCTTGGCGACAGGCCGCGGCTTCTTGTCGATCTTGGCGTCCTCCATCGACTGCCCGAGCGCGAAGCTCGACACGGTGTCCTCGTCGGTGTCGAGGCTCAAAAAGAGATCGGCGCCGGGATGGCGCCGCTGCGCCTCCTTGAGCTCGGCTTGGATCTCGTCGGTGTCCATCTCCGAGTGCAGCCGCTTCGACAGCTCGTTGGCGATGAGCACCGCCGTGTCCTGCGCCGACTGCTTGAGCTGCTCCTCGAGGCGCCGCCGCGTCCAGTCGATGCGCAGCCAGGTCGACACCAGCATCGTGACGATGACGGCCGCCGACAAGGTCAGGATCAGCTTGGTGCGAATCTTCATCGATCGATGGAAGCGTAAAGCAAAAAGCCCCTCGCCGCGACTGCGACGAGGGGCCTTCTGGTGATTCGGGAGAACGCTT
>DASXOU010000630.1:0-18491 GCA_036494045.1 Polyangia bacterium
CGGCGGAGTTCGCGATCTTGGCGCCGGAGAACATCGCCACCTACAAGATTCGCGCGCACGCCACCGCCGGCAAGCTCAGCGACGCCGAGGAGCGCGGGCTGCCGATCCTGCCGTCGCGCGAGCGGCTGGTGCAGTCGCAGATCGTGGCGCTGCACGGCTCGGAGGTGAAGACCATCGAGTTCAAGGAGCTCCTGCAGTCCAAGGATCCTTCGATGCGGTCGGAAGCGATGACGGTGTCGATCGATCCGCAGCTGGCGCTGTCGGTGCTGCGCTCGATCCCGTTCCTCGTGCAGTACCCCTACGAATGCGTCGAGCAGACCCTCAATCGCTACGTGCCGCTCGCCATCGTCAACGAGATCTACAAGAAGCATCCCGAGATCGCCAAGGTGATCGCGGCGGCGCCGCACCGCGAGACGCAGTACGAGCCGTGGAACAAGGACGATCCGCGCCGCACGCTGATGCTGACCGAGACGCCGTGGCTGCAGCAATCGGAAGGCGGATCGAACGATTCGCGGCTGCGCGATCTGTTGAACCCGACGCTGGTGAAGGCGTCGCAAGAAGAGGCGCTCGGCAAGCTCGCGCGCACGCAGAACGGCTCGGGCGCCTTCCCCTGGTTCCCCGGCGGGCGCGACGACTTCTATATGACCTTATATGTGCTCGAGCAGCTCGCCATCCTGCAGGACTTCGGCGTGACGCCGCCGCACGACCTCATCGCACGCGCGCTCCGCTACGTCGAGAACGAGCTGCCGCGCCATCTCAAGAAGGACGAAGCGAGCGTGTCGTATCTGGCGTACGGCTCGTACGTGCTGACGTCGTTCGATCCGAAGAAGTATCCGGAAGCGGCGCGCCTGCGCGGCGAGGTCGCCACGTGGATGAAGTACGTGCTCGCCAATCGGCAGATCCTGACGCCGTTCGGCCGCGCGTGGTGCGCGCGCGTCGAGGCGCGCCTGGGCGATCGCAAGACCGCGCTCGAGCTGCTCGAGTCGGCGCTCGACGGCGCCAAGACGGATCCGGTGGTCGGCGTCTATTGGACGCCCGAGCGCTACTCGTGGATGTGGTACTCCGACTCCGTCGAGAAACACGCGTTCTTCCTGCGCACGCTCGCCGAGCTGAAGCCGAACGATCAGCGCGTGCCGGGCATGCTGCAGTGGCTGCTCTTCAATCGCAAGGGCAACCAGTGGCACTCGACCAAGGCGTCGGCTGCGGCGGTCTACTCGATCCTCGACCTCATGGAAAAGGAAGGATCGCTGTCGCAGCCGCAGAAGTTCCACGTCGTCTGGGACAAAGAGGAAGAGATCGTGACGGTCAAGCCGACCGAGGATCGGCACGCGCCGCTCATGTGGACGGTGCGCGGGCGCGACGTGACGCCGGCGCGCGGCAAGGTCGACGTGGGCAAGGAGGGGCCCGGCATCGCGTTCGCGTCGGCGACGTGGATCTTCTCGTCGACCAAGCTGCAGGAGCAGCACGATTCGAACCTGGTGTCGATCGAGCGCAAATACTTCAAGAAGGTGCACGAGGGCGACGGCGATCATCTGGTGCCGCTGGCGTCGGGCGACAAAGTGCGCGTCGGCGACGAGATCGAGGTGCGCCTCTACGTGCGCACCAAGAGCCAATTCGAGTACGTCCACGTCAAGGAGCCGCGCGGCGCCGGCTTCGAAGAAACGACGCTGACCTCAGGCTGGCGCTGGGATCGCCTGTCGATGTACGAAGAGCCCCGCGACTCGCTCTTCAACTTCTTCATCGACTGGCTCCCCCACGGCGAGTTCGAGCTCCACCACTCGCTCCGCCCGACGACGCCGGGCAAATACCGCATCGGCTCCGCCGTCCTGCAGTCGATGTACTCACCTGATATCACCGCTTACTCGTCCGGCATGGAGCTCGAGGTCACGAAATAGGAATCCGAAAACATTCACAGGAAGATCAGAAGCTCAAAAGGAAGGAGAAACTAGATTTCAGAAATTCAAATTCAGATTCTGTCTTTTGGACTTCTGATCTTCCTGTGACTTTCTTCTTGGATTTACACGCGGAATCGTTCGGCGTCTTTGGATTTCCAGTCGTAGCCGTGGCCGGGTTTCGCGCGATCGACGTGGAGGGCGCCGGCGCGGGGCTCCACGAAACCGTCGAGGAGCATGCGCTCGATGCGGGCGTGGTCGTGAAAATATTCGATGTGGACGAGGCGCGGGGCGGCGCAGGCGACCGGCGCGTGCAGCGACGGGGCGCAGTGTGCCGACAGCGGGCGCTCGAACGCGTCGCATAATGCCGCCGCTGCGAGGAAACCGGTGTAGCCGCCGCAGCGGGTGGCGTCGGCTTGCAACACGTCGACGGCGCCGGCGGCGAGCATCGCGCGGAAGTACCACGGCGTGTAGCCGTATTCGCCCGCCGCCACGTCCATCGGCAGCGCGCGCGCCAGCTCCGCCAGCCCCGGCAGATCGTCCGACGACACCGGCTCCTCGAACCAGCGGACGTCGCTCTCGTCGGCGAACGCGTGCCCGAGCGCCCGCGCCTGTTTCTGCGTGTACGCGCCGTTGGCGTCGACGAACAGCTCGGCGCTTCCCGCCGCCGCGCGCGCCGCCTTGACCCGCGCGCGATCGCGCGCCGGCTCGCGCCCGACCTTCATCTTCACGCGCGCGATGCCCTCCTCGACCCAGCCGCCGAGCTGCGCCTGCAACGTCGCGTCGCTGTACGAGCAGAATCCGCCCGAGCCATACACCGGCGCCGCGTCGCGCAGGGCGCCGAAGAGATCGACCAGCGACACGCCGAGGAGGCGCGCCTTCAGATCCCACAGCGCCACGTCGACGGCGCTGACCGCCATCGCCGCGATGCCTTCGCGTCCGAGGTTGCGCACCGCGCGCATCATCGCCGCGTTGGCGCCGCCGACGTCCATCGCGCTGCGCCCGACCACCTCGCGCCGCAGCTTGTCGGCGACCAGCCGCGCCGTCGCCGTGTCGGCGTAGCTCCAGCCCCACCCGCGCTTTCCCCCGCCGGCGACCTCGACGCGCACCAGCGTCGTCGCCTCCCACGCCAACGTGCCGTCCGACTCCGGCGCGTCGGTCGGAATCGTGTAGGCCGCCACCTCGAGCGCGTCGACGCGCGCCGTCGCCATTGCTACTCCTTCTTCTTCGGGAAGACCGCGCGGAACGCCTGCCCGATGATGCCGCGCGCGTCGGGATCGCCTTTGAGCAGCGCCGAGGTGAACGACTTCGCCTCCTCGAGCGTGATGTGCGGCGGCAAGGGCGGCACGTCGGGATCGACCATCGCCTCGATCACCACCGGCCTGTCGCTCTTGAGCGCCAGATCCCACGCCGCGCCCACGCCGGTCGCCGTCTCCATGCGAATCCCGTTGAGCCCGAGCTGCTCGGCATACTTCGCGTACGAGAACGGCGGCAGCGTCTGCGTCGACGGAATGTTCGGGCTGCCCGCCATCGCGCGCAGCTCCCACGTCACTTGGTTGAGATCGCCGTTGTTGAGCACGAGCACGTAGAAGCGCGGATCGGGCCACTCGCGCCAATACTTCGCGATCGTGATGAGCTCGTTGATCCCGTTCATCTGCATCGCGCCGTCACCGACGAGCGCGAACACCGGCCGTTCGGGAAACGCGAACTTGGCCGCGATCGCGTAGGGCACGCCCGGCCCCATCGTCGCCAGGTTGCCCGACAAGGAAGCCATCATGCCGTCGCGGATCTTGATGTCGCGCGCGAACCAGTTGGCCGACGAGCCCGAGTCCGACGACAAGATCGCGTGATCGGGCAGCCGCCGCGACAGCTCCCAGAAGACGAGCTGCGGATTGATCGGCTTGGCCTCGGTGTGCGCGCGCTCGTCCATGAGCGTCCACCACTCGCCGGTCGCCTTCTCGATCTTCTCACGCCACGATCGATCGCTCTTGCGCGTAAGCAAAGGCACGAGCGCGCGCAGCGTCTCGGCCGAGTCGCCGCACAGGTTGACCTCCATCGGATAGCGCAGGCTGAGCATGCGCCCGTCGATGTCGATCTGCAGGCCGCGCGCCTGGCCCTCTTTCGGCAGGAACTCCGAATAGGGAAAGCTCGAGCCGACCATCAGCAGCGTGTCGCACTCCATCATGAGGTCCCAGCTCGGCTTGGTGCCAAGGAGGCCAATCGAGCCCGTCACCCACGGCAACGCGTCGGGCAGCACCGCTTTTCCGAGCAGCGCCTTGGCCACGCCGGCGCCGAGGATGTCGGCCATCTCGGCCACCTCCTTCGACGCGCGCAACGCGCCCGCGCCGACCAACATGGCAACGCGCTGCCCGGCGTTGAGCACCTCGGCGGCGCGCTTGAGATCGCGATTGTGCGGAATCACGCGCGGCTCGGTGAAGCCCGTTCCCGTGATCACGCCGCCGTGCTTGTGCGGCGGCGCCACCATCGTCTCCTCCTGCAGATCCTTTGGGATGATCACGCAGGTCACGGTACGCTCGGCGCGCGCGATGCGGATGGCGCGATCGATCGAGTGGCGCAGCGCCGCCGGCGACATCACCGTCGTCACGTATTCTCCGGCGACGTCCTTGTACAAATTCTGCAGATCGACTTCCTGCTGATACGAGCCGCCCATCGAGATCGTCGCCGCTTGCCCGACGATGGCGATGACCGGCGCATGGTCGAGCTTGGCGTCGTAGAGCCCGTTGAGCAGGTGAATCGCGCCCGGCCCGGAGGTCGCCAGGCAGACGCCCGGCTCGCCGGTGAACTTGGCGTGCGCGCACGCCATGAACGCCGCCATCTCCTCGTGGCGAACCTGGACGTATTGGATTTGCTCGGCGAAGTCCGGCAGCGCAATGTCGATGCCGTTGATCCCGTCGCCGGGATAGCCATAGATGCGTTTGACGCCCCACTGCACGAGACGCTCGATGAGATAGTGACCGACGGTATCGCTCATACTGATTGCAGATAGGTCGACGCGCGGCGTCGGCAACCTATGATCCAGAATGTATGGGACCCCAACTAATCGCCTTGCGCCGCGGTCCGCGCGCGCGCGCCAACACCCCCGTCGACGTCGCCGCGCTGGAAGCGGCCCTGCGCGCGCGCCTCGCCGGTGAAGTCCGTTTCACTGCCGGCGATCGCGCGCTCTATGCCACCGATGGATCGAACTATCGTCAGGTGCCGATCGGCGTAGTCGTGCCGCGCACCATCGAAGACGTCATCGCCACCGTCGAGGAGTGCCGCCGTCACGGCGCGCCGCTCCTCTCGCGCGGCGGCGGCACGTCGCTCGCCGGACAATGCTGCAACGTCGCGGTGGTGATCGACTGGTCCAAGCACCTCGACCGGATCGTTGCGTTCGACCCGGCCGCGCATCGCGCCGTGGTGCAGCCGGGCGTCGTGCTCGATCGCCTGCGCGAGCGCGCCTGGAAGCACGATCTCACCTTCGCGCCCGATCCGTCGACGCACGCCTACTGCACGCTCGGCGGCATGATCGGCAACAACTCCTGCGGCGTGCACTCGATCCTCGGCGGCCGCACCGTCGACAACGTCGAGTCGCTCGAGATCCTCACCTACGACGGCGTGCGCCTGCGCGTCGGCGCCACGCCCGACGACGAGCTCGAACGGCTGTGCGCCGCCGAAGGGCGCGTCGGCCAGATCTACCGCGATCTGCGCGCGCTGCGCGATCGGTACGCGCGCCTGATCCGCGCCAAGTATCCCAAGATCCCGCGCCGCGTCTCCGGCTATTCGCTCGACGAGCTCCTGCCGGAGAACGGCTTTCACGTCGCGCGCGCGCTCGTCGGCGCCGAAGGCACCTGCGTGACCGTGCTCGAGGCCGAGCTGCGCCTCGTGCCGTGGCCCAAGCAGCGCTCGCTCCTCGTGCTCGGCTATCCGAGCGTCTACGAAGCCGCCGATCACGTCGTCGAGATCCGCGAGTCGGGCTGCATCGGCCTCGAAGGCCTCGACGACCGCCTGATCGAAGACATGATGAAGAAGCAGATCCACCCCAGAGACGCCAAGCTCCTGCCCGACGGCAAAGGCTGGCTCATGGTCGAGTTCGGTGGCGACGACAAAGCGGAAGCCGACGCCAAGGCGCGCGCGCTGATGGCGCGCCTGGCCACGCTGCCGCACGCGCCGACCATGAAGCTCTTCGACGACGAAGACGAAGAGCACAAGCTGTGGGTGGTGCGCGAGTCGGGCCTGGGCGCCACCGCGCGCGTGCCGGGACAAAAGCGCGACGCGTGGGAAGGTTGGGAAGACTCGGCCGTGCCGCCCGCCGAGCTCGGCGCCTACCTGCGCGAATTCCGCGCGCTCCTCGAGCGCTACGAATACGGCTGCGCGCTCTACGGCCACTTCGGCGACGGCTGCCTGCACACGCGCATCGACTTCGATCTGCGCACCGCCGAGGGCGTGGCGCGCTGGCGCGGCTTCATGCACGACGCCGCCGCCCTCGTGGTCAAGCACGGCGGCTCGCTCTCCGGCGAGCACGGCGACGGACAATCGCGCGGCGAGCTTCTGCCGATGATGTTCGGCGACGAGCTCGTCGACGCCTTCCGCCAGTTCAAGGGGATCTGGGATCCCGACGGCGCCATGAACCCGGGCAAGAAGATCGACGGCTATCGCATCGGCCAGAACCTGCGCCTCGGCCCGCACCATCGCCCGCGCGCGCTCGCCACGCACTTCTCCTATCCCGACGACGAGCACAGCTTCGCGCGCGTGACCGAGCGCTGCGTCGGCGTCGGCAAGTGCCGCCGCGCCGACACCAAGGAGGGCGGCAGCATGTGCCCTTCCTACCAGGTCACGCACGAAGAGAAGCACTCGACGCGCGGTCGCACGCATCTGCTCTTCGAGATGCTCAACGGCGAGGAGCTCACCCGCGGCTGGCACGAAGCCGCGGTCAAGGACGCGCTCGATCTGTGCCTGGCGTGCAAGGGCTGCAAGACCGACTGCCCGATGAACGTCGACATGGCGACCTACAAGGCCGAGTTCCTCGCGCACTACTACAAGCATCGGCCGCGGCCGATCACGGCCTACACGATGGGCCTCATCTATTGGTGGGCGCGGCTCGCGTCGAAGCTCCCGCGCACGGCCAACTTCGTGTCGCACGCGCGCGGCCTCGCGTGGCTGTTCAAGCGGCTCGGCGGGGTCGCGCCGGCGCGCGACATCCCGCGCTTCGCCGTCGAGCCGTTCAAGCTCTGGTGGCGGCGGCGCGCGCGCGTCAACGAAGGCCGCGGCAAGGTGATCCTGTGGCCGGACACCTTCAACAACTACTTCATGCCGTCGACGTGCATCGCCGCCGTCGAGGTGCTCGAGGCGGCCGGCTACGAGGTCGTCGTGCCGAAGGCGTCGCTCTGCTGCGGCCGGCCGCTCTACGACTACGGCTTTCTCGATCGCGCCAAGAAGCTCCTCGTCGAGACCATCGCCGAATTGCGCGACGACATCGAGGAGGGCGTGCCGCTCGTCGGGCTCGAGCCGAGCTGCGTCGCCGTGTTCCGCGACGAGATGTGCAACCTCCTGCCCGAAGATCAGGACGCGATGCGCCTTCGGCAGCAGACGTTCCTCTTGAGCGAGTTCCTCGCCGATCGCGGCTGGCATCCGCCGCGCCCGATCGCGCGCAAGGTGATCATGCACGGCCACTGCCACCATAAGGCGGTGCTCGACTTCAAGAAGGAGCAAACGCTCGTCGGCAAGATCACCGACGACTGCGAAGTGCTCGACTCCGGCTGCTGCGGCATGGCCGGCGCCTTCGGCTACGAGCGCGATCACTACGACGTCTCGCAGAAATGCGGCGAGCGCGTGCTTCTGCCCGCGGTGCGCGCCGCCGACAAACAAGCCGTGCTCGTCACCGACGGCTTTTCCTGCCGCGAACAGATCGAGCAGGCGACGGATCGCAAGGCGATGCACTTCGCCGAGCTGTGCAAGATGGCGCTCGACGAGCACGGCGCGGGCGCGTCCGCCGAGCCCGACGCCTATCCCGAGCGTCGTTACGTCACTCCGACGCAACCAGCGAGCGGGAAGTTATTGTACGTTTTGGCGTTACTCGTGGTCGTAGCGGCCATCGCGATCGGGTTTATAGTTCACGCATCATGAGCGAAGAAGATCCGCCGCGCGGCGGCATCACGCGGCGCAGCTTCCTCACCGGCACCGGCGTGAGCGTCGCCGCCGCGGGGCTCTTCAAGGCGTCCGAGGCGCTCGCCGACGCCGCCGCGGCCGACGCCGTGCAGGGCCCGGGCGAGGTCGCGCTGAGCTTGCGCGTGAACGACGCGATCCATCACCTCAAGCTGCTGCCGTCGACGACGCTGGCCGACGCGCTGCGCGTGCAGCTCGGCCTGACCGGCACCAAGGTCGTTTGCGATCGCGGCTCTTGCAGCGCCTGCACCGTGCACCTCGACGGCACGCCGGTGTGCGCGTGCATGACGCTCGCCGTCGACGTCGGCGCGCGCGCGGTCACGACCATCGAAGGCCTGGCGCGCGGCGAGACGCTGACGCCGATTCAAGAGCAGTTCATCGCCAACGACGCCATGCAGTGCGGCTTCTGCACGCCGGGCATGGTGATGAGCTGCGCGGCGCTGCTCGCGCACAATCCCAAGCCCTCGCTCGACGACGTCAAGACGGCGGTGTCGGGCAATCTCTGCCGCTGCGGCACCTATCCCAAGGTGTTCGCGGCGGCGATGATCGCCTCGGGGCAGAAGCCGCCGCCGGGCACGCAGGTGGTCGCGCGCGCGGCCACGCTCGAGGCGCCGGCGAAGGCCGAGCATCCGGGCGACGAGCCGCCGCCGTGGCCGCACAACGACAAGCTCACCGTCGTGGGAAAGTCGCAGCCGCGCGTCGACGGGCGGCTCAAGGTGACCGGCCAGGCGCGCTACACCGCCGACGTGCGCCTGCCGGGCATGCTGTTCGCGCGGCGCGTGGTGTCGCCGCATCCGCACGCGCGGGTCAAGGCGATCGACACCTCCGCCGCCGAGCGGCTTCCCGGCGTCAAGGCCGTGCACATCGTCGAGCGCAACGAAGGCGCCAAGCTGCGCAATCCGCCCAAGGTCGCCGAAAAATATCCGCTCGTGCGTTACGCGGGACAAGCGGTCGCCGGCGTGGCCGCGACCACGCAAGCGATCGCCGACGAAGCGGCGAAGCTGGTCAAGGTGACCTACGAGCCGCTGCCGTTCGTCGTCGAGATGGACGACGCGCGCAAGGACGGCGCGCCGCTGGTCTATCCCGGGCCGGTCGACATGGGCGGCACCGCCGGCGGCGGCGGCGCGCAGAAGGGCCTGTCGCAACACGGCAACGTGCGCGGGCCGACGCGACGCGATCGCGGCGATGTCGACAAGGCGCTGGCGTCGGCCGACTTCGTCGTCGAGGGCACGTTCCAAACGCAGGTGCAGACGCACTCGGCGCTCGAGACCCACGGCGTCGTCGCCGATTGGCGGCCCGAGGAGCTCACGGTGTACGCCTCGTCGCAGGCGACCGCGTCGGTGCGCGACGAGCTGGCCACCGTGTTCGACCTGCCCAAGAGCAAGGTCCGCGTCATCACCGAGTTCATGGGCGGCGGCTTCGGCGCCAAGTTCGGGCTCGGCAGCTTCGGCGTGCTCGCGGCGCAGCTGGCGAAGAAGGCGGGCGCGCCGGTGCGGCTCATGCTCGATCGCAAAGAGGAGCACCTGTGCGTCGGCAATCGCCCGTCGACGATGCAGACGCTGAAGCTCGGCGCCAAGAAGGACGGCACCATCGCCGCCATCGCGCAGACCTCGCACGGCAACGGCGGCATCGCCACCGGCGGCGGCGTCGGCTGGATGGCCACGTCGCTCTACGCCTGCGACAACACGCGCACCGAGCAGTACGACGTGTTCACCAACTGCGGGCCGGCGGCGGCGTTTCGCGCGCCCGGGCAGCCGATGGGCGCGTTCGCCGTCGAGCAGCTGATCGACGAGATGGCCGAGAAGCTCCACGTCGATCCGATCGCGCTGCGCGACAAGCTCGACGTCGGCGCCGGCGCGCCCTCGCCGGGCGGCAACGACGAGCCGACGCGCGCCGCGCGCAAGGCCGAGCGGCACCTCGGCGCCGATCGCTTCGGCTGGCACAAGCGCCGCCCGCCCGCCAGCGACAAAGGCGCGCTCAAGCGCGGCGTCGGCATGGCGCAGTCGATGTGGGGGCGCTTCGTCGAGCTCGACTCGTCGTGCGAGGTGCGGCTGCACAAAGATGGATCGATCGAGTTCCTCTCGTCGGTGCAGGACATCGGCACCGGCACGCGCACGGCTGTAGCGATGATCGTCGCCGAGGAGCTCGGCGTGCGCCCCGAAGACGTGACCATGAAGATCGGCGACACGCAGTTTCCGATCGGGCCGTCGTCGGGCGGATCGAAGACGCTGCTCGGCATCACGGCGCCGGCGCGTGTAGCCGCGTGGAAGGTCAAAGAGGAGCTCCATCGCCGCGTCGGCGACGACGCCAAGAAGCTGTCGCTCAAGCGCGCGGCCGCGAAATTGCCGATCGAGAGCATCAGCGCGCAGGCGACGCGCTCGCCCGATTGGGGCGGCGATCCGCACGGCGGTTATGGCGGCGTGCAGTTCGCGGCGGTCGCCGTCGACACCGAGACCGGCATCGTCAAGGTCGAGCGCATGGTCGCGGTGCACGACTGCGGGCGCGTGATCAATCCGCTCGCGGTGCAATCGCAGATCAACGGCGGCATCCTGCACGGCATCTCGTTCGCGCTCTACGAGCATCGCCACATGGATCGCGCGACCGGCCGCATGGTCAACGCCAACCTCGATCAATACAAGATCGCGATGGCCAAGGAGACGCCGGAGATCGAGGTGCTGCTCGTCGATCAATATCTCGGGCGCAACGCCACCGACGTGCAGGGAATCGGCGAGCCAGCCAACATTCCGACGGCGGCGGCGATCGCCAACGCGGTGTACAACGCGATCGGCGTGCGCATTCGAACGCTGCCGATGAAGCCGGCGGTGGTGCTGGCCGCGCTCGGCAAGCTCGGGAACAAGGAGGCGCGCCGATGAAATCCTTTGAATGGGTGCAGGCGCAGAGCCTCGACGAGGCGATCGCGCAGCTCGCGCCCGGCGTGATGCTGAAGGCCGGCGGCGTGGATTTGATCGATCGCCTCAAAGAAGGGATCGACGCGCCGAGGCGCGTGGTCAACCTGCACGGCATCGCCGGGCTCGATGGCATCGAGCCGCACGCCGCGTCGACCGGCGGCGCGCTCGCGCTCGGACCGCTGGCGACGCTGGCGCAGATCGCCGCCCACCGCGAGGTGCGCGGGCGCTGGCCGGCGCTGGCCGAAGCGTGCGCGCACGCGGCCACGCCACAGATCCGCAACATGGCGACCATCGGCGGCAACCTCGTGCAGCGGCCGCGCTGCTGGTACTTCCGCTCCGCCGACTTCCACTGCAAGAAGAAGGGTGGCGCCACCTGCTACGCGCTCGCCGGCGAAAACCAGTTCCACGCCATCGTCGGCAACGGGCTGTGCGCGATCGTGCACCCGTCGAGCATCGCCACCGCGCTCGTGGCCTACGGCGCCACGGTGACGCTCAAGGGCAAGCGCGGCGAGCGCGTGGTCGCGCTCGAGCAGTTCTTCGCGCCGCCGGAAAAAGACGTGACGCGCGAGAACGTCCTCGGCGCCGACGAGCTCATCGCGGCGGTGACCGTGCCGGCGCCCGCCGCGGGAACGCGCGCGGCCTATCACAAGCAGGTCGAGAAGGAGTCGTTCGATTGGCCGATGGCCGACGTCGCCGTGGTGCTGGCGATGAACGGCCGCACCTGCACGCGCGCGTCGATCGTGCTCGGCGCGGCGGCGCCGGTGCCGTGGCGCGCGGCGGCAGCCGAGGCGCTGCTCGGCGGGCGCGTCGTCGACGAGCGCGCGGCGGAAGCGGCGGCGAACGCGGCGATGCAGGGCATGACGCCGCTGGCGCAGAACGGCTACAAGCTGCCCGTGTTCCGCGCCGTGATTCGGCGGACCATCCTCGCCGCCGTCGGAGGTGCCGCATGAGCCGGCAACCCGCGCCGCACGTCTGCCGCATGTTGCGCACCAAGAGCTCGTTCGGCGCCGGCGACGAGTGGAAGCGCGGCGAATCGCCGACCGCGGTCTACTGGTGCCTGGCCACGATGGAAGCGTTCGGCGCCGACGACAGCTACTGCCATCCGCACGATTGCGTGCGCGGCCGCGCCTGCTACGAGCCCTGCGCCGACGACGAGTCGAACGAAGGCTGAGCTGAGCTGAGATGGTGCGGTTGGCTGGCGCTCAACATCCTGGCTGCCGCGCTGAAGCGCGACAGCGGTGTCGCCATCTAGTGTGGAGGAGTAAACGTCTGCGCTCACCGCCGACGTTTGGGGCGCCAAAGCCCCGCGCTACCTACATCCCGAGCGCTTGCTGGATGAAGGCGCACTCGACGTCGCCGGGGCAGCAGAAGTCGTGGCCGCCGTCCTGGGCCGTGTGGATGCAGACGTAAGCGCCCTTCGACGGATAGTAGTAGGCCCAGAAGAAGCACATCTCGTCATTCGCCGACTCGCCGAACTTCACGGTCGCGTCCGACTGGTTCTCCCACTGACAGGTGAAGTTGAAGCCGCCGCCGTCGGGGATCTGCACCGGCGGATCGAAGAACGTGGTCAGCGGATCGGACCAGACCCAGTTGGGCACGTCGTAGACCATCTGCCCGGCCGTGTCGGTCGCGTTCGCCGCCGTCTGCACGGTCACGCCGGTGCCCCACTGATGCTCGTGGCCGGTGAAGGCGAAGAAGTTGGCGCCGCCGAAGGTGTCCGACTCGAGCGGGAAGTAGGTCGGGCCGAGCGTGAAGCTCGAGCCCGCCGGGATCTTGATGTCGGGGTTGCCGATGAACAGGAAGTTCGCCTCGTCGTGGTAGGTGTGCGAGGTGGTCATCGTCGACGAGCCGGTCAGCATCTGCGGCGAGCTCGTGGCGTTGATGTAGTGCATCTCGAGTCGCAGCATCTGGTTCGGCTGCAGCGTGTAGGCGACGCCCGACGGCAGGTTGAGGAGATCGTCCTTCTTCTGCGTGATCATCATCGGCGAGCCGTTGTTCGGATCGAGCGTGTCGACGAACGGCTGGCAGTCGACCGGCGTCGGCGCCTCGACCGTGTCGGTGACGCGGTAGACGATCATGTGGTGCGAGACCTGGGACAGCATGTTGTGGATCTGGCCGATGTGCACGGCCGTCGAGTTGTGCAGGCTGAGCGTCACGCACTGCGTCCGCTCGACGCCGGGATCGACCATCAGCGACGGATAGGTGACGGTGAAGCTCTCGATCGGCGCGTTGTTGCAGCCGACGGCGAGGAGCGCGCCTAGAAGTAAGCCATAGCGCATGGAGACCTCCGGCGGGATTCATAGCACGTCTTTACGTCGCTGGCGATGACCGGTGCCGCACGCAGAGCGTCAATATTCGCGCCGGGCGCTCAGATAGTTGTGGCGCCCTACACGAAACCACCGATAGCCGTAGGGCTCGAGCGCGATGGCGTGGCGGCCGCCGCGGCCCGCCTTCGAGTCGTCGAACGAGAGCAGGTTGACGAGATCGTCGCGCTCGCGCACCTCGACCTCGACCGCCTCTCCGGCGAGGTTGTGCAGCGCCCAGACCTGCGTGTTGCGCCATTGATAGCGCAGCGCGAGCACGCTCGGCGCGCGCGTCGGCACCACCTGGAAGTCGCCCCAGCCGATCTCGGGACACTCTTTTCGCATGCGGATGATGCGCTCGGTCCAGTTGAGCATCGACTGCGCGTCGCGCCGCTGATCGGCCTGGTTGACGCGCGGGTAGCCGTACGACCCGTCGGAGATGACGGGCAGAAAGGTCTTGTCCGCGCTCGAGAAGCCGGCCTGCTTCTCGTTCGACCACTGCATCGGCGTGCGGATGGCGTTGCGCTCGGGCAGCGAGAGATCGTCGCCCATGCCGAGCTCGTCGCCGTAGCGGATGACCGGCGTGCCCGGCAGCGTGAACAGCAGCGAATAGGCGAGCTCGAGACGGCGGCGATCGCCTTTGAGCATCGGCGCCAGCCGGCGGCGGATGCCGCGATCGTAGAGCTGCATGCTCTTTTCGGGGCCGAAGGCGGCGAAACATTTTTCGCGCGCGGCCGCGGGCAGGCGGCCGAGATCGATCTCGTCGTTGTTGCGCAAAAAGTGGGCCCACTGCGCCGTCGCCGGCCGATCGCGCGTGGCCTCGAGCGCGCGCGCCAGCGGACCGGCGTTGGCGGTGGCGAGCGACCAGAACAGGTGCTGGTTGACGTGGAAGTTGAACATCATCGGCAGGCGCTCGCCCTCGTCGCCGAAGTACTGCATGTCGATGTCGGGCGCGATGTTCGCCTCGGCGATCATCACCGAGTCGCCGCGCCGCCAGCTCACGAGCTCGCGTAGCTCGCGCAGCCGATCGTAGTGGGTGCGCGGCCGCTTGATGCCGGGGCGCTTGTCGCTGATGGCAAACGGCACGGCGTCGAGGCGAAAGCCGTCGACACCGAGCGCGAGCCAGTAGCCCATGATGCGGCGGATCTCCTGCTGCACCTCGGGATTGGCGGTGTTGAGATCGGGCTGGAACTCGTAGAAACGGTGCAGGTACCACATCTGCGCGGCGTCGTCGAAGCTCCAGGTCGACTTCTGCACGCCGGGGAAGACCATGCCTTTGTTCCAATCGCGCGGGCGCGTCTTGGACCACACGTACCAGTCGCGATATTTCGACGACGGGTTTTTGCGCGCGTCCTGGAACCACGGGTGATCGATCGACGTGTGGTTGAAGACAACGTCGACGATGACGCGGATGCCGCGCTGCCCGGCGGCGCGCGTGAACTCGACGAACTCGCCGGAGCTGCCGAAGCGCGGATCGACGCCGTAATAGTCGGTGACGTCGTATCCGTCATCACGATTCGGCGAGGGATAGAACGGCATGAGCCAGACAGCGGTGACGCCGAGGCCGGCCAGATAGTCGAGGCGGCCGGTGAGGCCGCGAAAGTCGCCGATGCCGTCGCCGTCGGCGTCCATGAAAGTGCGGACGTCGAGGTTGTAGATGATCGCGTTCTTGTACCAGAGGTCGGGGACGACGTCGGGCTCGACGGGATGCGTGTCGGGGCGATGACGAATGTGGGCGGCGAGGTGACGGCGGCGCGTCATGCGCGGGAAGCGTAACATTGCCGCGAATCGGTGAAACACGTGATTGCGACGGCGCGTCGGCAGGGCGTATCGTGCGCGCATGGTGCAGGGGATGGTGGGGGTGGAGTCTTCGTTTGCCGGGCTCGAATTCGAGGAGCTCGAGAACGAAGGGGGAAGCTGCCCGGTTTGTCGGACACGGGCGGCGCTGTGGACGTGCTCGGAGTGCGGGACGAGCGCGTGGGTGATCGATTGCGCGCACCGGCGGGCGCCGGCGTGGCTGCGGCGCGGGCGGCGCGATGGATCCGCGCGCGCGCGCTTCTTCTGCGGCGAGTGCGCGGACGTGATGCCCGCGATGCAGCAGCTGCCGCGTGCGCTGCCGCTGCCGGCGTAGGCGCGCTCGACGCGCGGGCGCGGTGCGCTCGACGTTGAATCGGCACGCGCGGCGTGGTACGTAGCTGGCGCCGTTCGCGGGCCCGTAGCTCAGCCGGTAGAGCAGCGGCCTTTTAAGCCGTTGGTCGTGAGTTCAAATCTCACCGGGCTCACTCCGTTCGACGTCGCAGTGCCTCGGGATCACGGAAATCCGAGATCCGAGTTTGGGCGATCAGATCCGTTTGTCGTGATCTGCGCGCTCGACCCGCGATAAGCGCGCGCTGGGACGCATGGCACGATGCCTGCCTATCGTCACCGCATGGATCGCTCGATTCTTCTGCTGGGGCTCCTTCTGGCAGGCGCGTGCGGCGGCTCTGATTCGACCCACTACGTCATGAAGGGCGAGTGCGTCGCCCCGTCTGCAGCCGTCCCGGTGACCATCGCCTGGAACGAGGACATCGCGTGCAGCGTCGCCGGCGCGGTCGTCGTATCCGACGTAGCCGGGTACAATGCCCTGTGTCCGCAAGGGACGCGCGATACGCTCGGCGCCGATCTTCCACCGATTGATTTCACGCAACAAGAGCTCGTCGCTTTCAATGGGACGTCGACTCGCTTGAATTTCCTCGTCGACGATGGGACAGCCCTCCATCTCGGCCTGGTGGGGATCATCGCCGGCTACGCAATGCCCAACGTAGGGCTGGCCATTCCGCGCACCGACCATCCGCTCCAGGTCGAGAGCTGCCAGACCGTGTGCGAAGGCTACTGCCCGCCGGTGCCATAGCCTGCGCTGAGCGCGGCGAAGAGGGAGTCGGGGCGGGTGGCGCGGATGGTGCGCTCGAGCCAGAGCTGCGCGTCGTCGACGCTGAACACGCGCGCGCCGTCGCCGCCGACGATCTCGACGAGGAAGACGGCGCCGTCGAAAAAGAGGCGCGTGTCGATGGCGCTCGCGTAGGCGGCGTCGAAGACGCTCTGCGGGCGCGCGTACTCGAGCGGCTCGCCGTCACCGCCGCCGACCGGCATGAGCGGCGCGTCGATCGTCGCCAGCGCGCGCGAATCGGCGACCCGGGCGAACGCCGCGACGAAAGCGTCGTGGTGGCTCTCGACACCGTCGACGGCGAGCACGAAGCCGTCGCCCCATCGGCTCTCGATCTTCCAGGCCACGGCGGGAGCGTAGCGCCGGCGAGCGCGGCGGCCATCGTTCCCGCGCCGGGGGATGCGTGCGCGGGCCGATCGAGTGCTAGGCTAAGGGGCATGTCGCGCGAGGCGGACGACAAGGAGCGCCGCGAGAAGCTCGGGATCGAGCCGACGATCCCGGCGGCGGACATGCGCGAGGAGCTCGGCGATTTTTCGTCGGAGCGGCGGCCGACCGAAGGTGGAGGCGGCGGGCCGACGGTGTGGGTCATCGTCGGGTTGGTCGCGCTCGTCGGCATCGGCTTCTGGTGGCTCGGCAGCGGCAGCGCCAAGCCGCCGACGACGCCGCCGCCGCCCGCGACCGCTGCGCCCTCGGGAGGCAACGCGAAACCAAGCCCGACGCCGAAGAATGCGCCTGCGAAGAATGCGCCTGCGAAGAATACGGCAGCACCGAGCGCGCCGGCAGCGAGCCCGCCAGCGGCGAGCGGCGCCAGCGCCACGCCGACGACGGCGCCGACGACGGCCGCCGCGGCACCGGCGGCGACCGATGGCACGGCCACGACGCCCGCCGCCAAGCACGCGCGCAAACGACACAAGAAGCCGAAGGCCGCGAGCAAGCACAAAGAGGTCAGGCTCCCGCACCTGCCCTCGCCGCCGCCCGCAGATCCATAAGGCCCGCCGCGCTACGACGCGCGCTTGAAGTACTGCACCTGCCGCTCGTGCTTCTCGGCGGCGCGCCGCGATCCGAAGGTTCCGAGGTTGCGCCGCTTGCCCGTCTTGGGATCGGTCTTGCGCGAGTACAGCCGCCACTTACCGCTCTTGAGCTTGCGAATCATCGATCGGGCAAGCTAGGTTGCGTGCGTCGCCGCGCAAGCCGCGCGTAACGGGTAAGATGCGGCAGCGATGGAGCTGCTCGTCTTTTGCGCGCTCGCCGCGGCCGCCGCCGCCGTGCTCGTCCGCGGCGCGCGCGGCGCCCGTGTCGCGCCGATGCTCGCGCTCGCCGCCGCGCTCGTCGCCGCCAGCGCCGCCGCCGCCGTCGCCTGGCGCGCGCGCGACGCCGCCGGCCGCCGCGCCGTCGCTGCCGCCGCCGTGCGCGCCGCCCTGCCCTCGCCCGTTGCCGATCGCGGCTACGTCACCTCCGACTCGTGCCGCGCCTGCCACCCGAGCGAGTACGCCTCGTGGCATCGCAGCTTCCACCGCACCATGACCCAGCCGACCACGGGCGCGACGGTGCGCGCGCCCTTTGCCGGCGAGACGCTGCGCTCCGACGACGACGGCCGCAGCTACCGCCTCTACCGCGACGGCGACGCGCTGTGGGCCGACATCTCCGGCATCGGCGCGCGCCGCGTGCCGATGATGACCGGCTCGCACCACATGGAAGCGTTCTGGCTCGCCGGCGCGCGCGGCAACGAGCTCGTCGAGTTCCCCTTCACCTGGCTCTTCGACGACGCGCGCTGGGTCTCGCGCCGCGACGTCTTCCTCGTCGGCACCGAATATTCGAAGCGCCCCTCGACTTGGAACCGCATCTGCATCGAGTGCCACGTCACCGGCGGCGTGCCCGGCTTCGACGCGCGCGCCACCGTGCCGTCGAGCCGCGTGGCTGAGCTCGGCATCGCCTGCGAGGCGTGCCACGGGCCGGCCTCGGCGCACGTCGCCGCCAACGCCGATCCGTTCCGTCGCTGGTCGCTGCACCGAAGCGGCGCCGCCGACGCGACCATCGTCAATCCGGCGCGCCTCGCCGCCGCGCGCAGCGCCGAGGTGTGCGGCCAATGCCACGGCATCGCCTGCCCGCCCGACGGCTGGCTCCAGCACGGCCTCGGCTTCCGCCCCGGCGACGCGCTCGCCGACGGCAAGCCGATCCTGCGCCTCGCCAGCCTCGGCGCGAGCGACTGCGGCGCGCAGATCGCCGCCGACGCCTCGTTCGCGCCGAGCCGCTATTGGAAGGACGGCATGGTGCGGGTGTCGGGGCGCGAGTACAACGGCCT
>DASXOU010000631.1:0-3226 GCA_036494045.1 Polyangia bacterium
ATGCCGTCTAGGCCGATGTTTCGCCGCGCCGGCGCTCGATTGCCCGGCACGCGACGCGCCGCACCTTGCGACTGCAGGAGGACAACATGCGATTCACGATGACGCGCCTCGCGCCCGCTTTCGTCGCCGCGTTGGCCATGCTCGCGACTACGTCTGCGAGCGCGCAGGAAAACAAGCCGCGCATCCGCATCCTCGCCACCGGCGGCACCATCGCCGGCGCGCAGACGGGCCAGACCAGCTACGGCTATCAATCGGGCCAATTCAAAGTCGAGGACCTGATCTCCGCCGTCCCGCAGATGAAGCAACTGGCGACGCTCTCCGGCGAGCAGGTGGCCAACATCGGCAGCCAGGACATGAACGACGCCGTCTGGCTCAAGCTGGCGCGCCGCGTGAACGAGGTGCTCGAGTCCAAGGACGTCGACGGCGTCGTCATCACGCACGGCACCGACACGATGGAGGAGACGGCGTACTTCCTCGACCTCGTCGTCAAGAGCGACAAGCCGGTGGTGCTGGTCGGATCGATGCGTCCGGCGACGGCGGTGAGCGCCGACGGGCCGGGCAACCTGTACAACGCCGTCGCCGTGGCGGCGAGCCCGCGCGCGCGCGCCCGCGGAGTGCTCGTCGTCATGAACGACTCAATCCACGCCGCGCGCGACGTCGAGAAGATGAACACGACCAACGTCGACACCTTCACGAGCCCGATGCGTGGGCCGCAGGGCCTGGTGCACACCGGCAAGATCGACTGGTTCGAGCCGACCAACAAGCCGCACACGACCAAGACCGAGTTCAGCGTCGCCAACGTCGAGAAGCTGCCGCGCGTCGACATCATCTATGCGCACGCGAGCATGCCGACCGATCTCATCGAGTCGGCGGTGAAGAACGGCGCCAAGGGCGTGGTCGTCGCCGGCGTCGGCGACGGCAACATGACGAACGACGCCGTGCAGACGCTGGAGAAGGCGGCCAAGGAGGACAACGTGGTCGTCGTGCGCTCGACGCGCCTGCCGACCGGCGTGGTCCTGCGCAACAACGAGATCGACGACGACAAGAAGGGCTTCGTCGCTTCCGGCGAGCTCAATCCGGCCAAATCGCGTGTCCTCGTCGAGCTGGCGCTGATGAGGACGCGCGATCCGAAGAAGGTGCAAGCGATGTTCAACACGTATTGACGCGCGGAATCCGTCGCGACGCGGAGTTGGTGGTCTCGTCGGCCGCGCTTACGAGTCCTCCTCGACGAGGACAACCATGACCAAGACTACGTTCATCGCGGCGGCGCTGTGCTGCGCGGCGCTGCCGCCCGTCGCGTACGCCGACATCGGATCGGATCCGGCGCCGAATCCGACGGCGCGCTCCACGCGCACCGAGCACGATCTCCTCGGCGACAAGCAGGTGCCCGCCGACGCCTACTACGGCGTGCAGACGGCGCGTGCGCTCGAGAACTTCCAGATCTCGGGCATCCCGATGAGCCGCTATCCCGAGTTCATCGAGGCCTACGCGCTGGTCAAGCTCGCCGCGGCGCGCGCCAACGCGCGGGTCGGCAAGATGAAGCCCGAGCGGCTGGCGGCGATCGAGAAGGCGTGCTCGGCGGTGCTCGCCGGCAAATATCGCGATCAATTCCTCGTCGATTGGTATCAGGGCGGTGCCGGGACCTCGGCGAACATGAACGTCAACGAGGTGCTCGCCAATATCGGCCTCGAAATGACGGGGCATAAGAAGGGCGAATATCAATATCTCGAGCCGCATAACGACCTCAATATGTCGCAGTCGACCAACGACTCCTATCCGACGGCGATCAAGGTCGCGTTCCTCCTCGACAACGCGAAGCTCGCCGTCGAATTGCAGCGGCTCGTGGCGGCATTTCGCGCCAAGGGAAATCAATATCTCGAGGTCGTCAAAATCGGCCGTACCGAGCTGCAGGACGCGGTGCCGATGACGGTCGGCCAGGAATTCCACGCGTTCGCCGCTTCGCTCGAATCGGAAATCAAGCTGCTCAAGGAATCGGAGCGGTTCCTATACGCGATCAATATGGGCGCGACCGCGATTGGCAGCGGAATCACCGTGCCGAAGGGATATGCCGATGCCGTCGCAGAGGAGCTGGAGAAGCTGACCAACAAGCCGATCGTGCCCGCGAGCGACATGTTCGCGGCGACCTGGGACCAACAGGGCTTCGTCGCCTACTCCGGCGCGCTCAAGAGCCTCGCGATCAAGCTGTCGAAGATTTCGGGCGACTTGATCTTGCTGACGTCGGGACCGCGCGCCGGCCCGGAGGAGATCGACCTGCCGGCGATTCAGCCGGGCTCGTCGATCATGCCGGGAAAGGTCAATCCGGTGATTCCCGAGCTCATCAACCTGATCGCGTTTCGCGTCATCGGAAATGACATGACGGTCACGCTCGCGGCCCATTCGGGGCAGCTGCAGCTCAATGCCTACGAGCCGATCGAGGCGCTCGCGGTCCTCGAATCGCAGCAGCTCATGATGCGCGGCGCGGCGACGCTGCGGCAAAAGTGCCTGCGCGGCATCACCGTCGACGAAAAGCAGCTGGCGCACGACATCCAGACGACCGTCGGCATCGTGACCGCGCTCGTGCCCGTCATCGGCTACGACCGCGCGACCGAGCTCGCCAACGAGGCCTACAAGAGCGGCAAGGGGCTCATCGAGGTCATTCGCGAGAAGAAGGCGCTCACCGACGCGCAGATCAAGGAGCTCCTCGATCCGGCGAAGCTGACCAACCTGCAGAGGGAGAAATACAGGAAGTAGAATGGGCCGCTTCGGCCACGCGCTGCTGCTCGTGGCGGTGGTGTGTTGCCACGCGGCGGCGGGCGCCGGCGAGAAAGCGGCGAACGTCGACGATTCTCTCGACGCCGAAGAAGCGGACGACGCCGTCGTCGAGGAGAAGCGCTCGAGCTGGAACGAGTGGGACAACCGCTTCTTCACCCTGCGCGTCGGTGGTGGCTTCTTGTACGACTTCGCCAACTTCATCCAGGACGCCGACAGCGCCAAGCAGATCATGTGGAGCCAGACCGAGGCCCTGCGCGATCTACGGCTCACGGCCGGCGGCAAGCTGAAGTTCTTCCCGCGCGTCAGCTACTCGATCGGCGTCATGTGGGACGGTCAGTACGATCTGTGGCGCTTCCGCCAAACGGGGCTGATGTTCGACTTTCCCGAGCTCCACGGCTACCTCTTCATCGGCCGTGGCAAAGAGGGGTTCTCGACGAGCAAGGTCACCGTCGGC
>DASXOU010000632.1:0-4038 GCA_036494045.1 Polyangia bacterium
ATCGAGGTCGCAGGCGCGCTTGAACGCGAACGCGGCCTCGTCGCCGCGACCGGCCGACGCCAGCGCGATGCCGATGCGGTTCTCGGCGCGCGCCAGCGCCAGATCGACCACGCGCGGCGAGACCGGCGTGCGCGCGGCCGAGAGCAGCTCCTTGGCCGCATCGGCGCGCCCTTCGTCGATGAGCAGCTCCGCCTCGACCACGGCTAGGAGCACGTGCTCGGGATGCGCGGCGCGCGGCGCGGCCAGGATACGGCGCGCCTCGGCGATGGCGGCCGCCAGCGACGGCTGCGCGCGCGCGACGATCAGCCGCGCCAGCGGCACGGCGGCCAGCGGCCAATCGGGCCGCGCCGCCAGCGCCACGCGATAGAGCCGCTCGGCGTCCCGCGGGCGGCCGCGGCGCTCCTCGACGCGGGCGAGCGCGAACGCCGGCTCGGGCTCGTCGGGCGCCAGCGCATGGGCGCGCGCGAACGCGTCGGCGGCGCCGCGAAGGTCGCCCACCAGGTCGCGCTCGCGCCCGCGAGCCAGCTCTGCGCGCCACAGCATGATCGGCGCAAAGGTTAGCAGGCCGTGCGCAGTTTTGAAACGCCGTCGGGCCGTCGTATGATGCGCCCGTGGCCACCGTGACCGCTCGTCAGCCCACGTCCCGATCGGCGAGCCTGCTCGTGCCGCGCTCGCGCGACTTCGGGCCGTTCAAGCCGCTCGTGCCTTTCGCCGAGACCGATCGCGCCCTCTTCTTCGGCCGCGAGCGCGAGGTGGCCGACCTCGCCGAGCTGCTCGCGGGCGAGCGCGCCTCGGCGCTGCTCTATGGTGAATCGGGGATCGGCAAGACCTCGCTGGTGCGCGCGGGGCTGGTTCCGCTCCTGAAGTCGCGCGGCGTCGCCTGCGGCCTCATGGAGGGCGATTGGCTCGACGAGGACGTGGTGCCGGCGGCGGCGCCGGGCGGCGCGCTCTTGTGCGTCGACGATCTCGGCGCCGCGCTCGACGACGGGCCGCGCATGGAGAAGCTCGTGCGCATCCTGCAAAAGGCGGGCGGCGTGCGCGGGATGAAGATCCTGTTCGTCATCGAGGACCACGATCTGTGGCGCCTCGACGGCCTCGAGAAGCTGACCGGCCACATCGGCGGCGGCGGCATGCGGCTGCACCTCGAGCGGCTCGACGAGGCGCGCGTGGCCGACTCGGTCGAGCGCACCGTGCTCGGCGGCGGCGCCTACTTCGAGAGCGGCTTGTCGCAGCAGATCGCGCTCGACCTGTGCAAGCGCGGGCCGGTGTCGCCGTCGGAGCTCCAGCTCGTCGCCGGCACCGCGGTGAACCTGCGGCTCAACACCGCCAAGGCGTGGCGGCGCTCGGGCGGCGCCGAAGTGTTGTCGTGGCGCTTCTTCGAAAAGGCGTGCGCGGCGGCGGGCGGGCGGCCGGCGGCGCGGGCGCTGGCCGAGATCGCGGCGCTACCGGAGCGCGGCGTGGCGACGCTCGGCGATCTGGCGCGCGCGGCCGACGTGCCCGAGTCGAGCGCGAAGAAGCTCGCGGACGATCTGCGCGCCGAGCACCTGGTGCGTTCCGTCGAGGGCGGCTGGACGATGTCGACCGAGTGGGCGCGGCCGCTGGCGCGCGCCTACACCGGCGAGGCGCGCGGGCGTGGCGTGGCGGCGCGCCTGGTGATGCGCGAGAAGATCGAAGCCAATGGCCTCTTGTCGATCGGTCAGGTGCGCGAGATCCAAAAGTTCGCCGGCGCGCTCGCGCCCGAGGAAGAGGCGCTGGTGCGCCGCTCGCGCCAGGTCGGCATGGCGGTGACGGGCGCGCTGCTCGCGGTGCCGGTGCTCGGCCTGCTCGCGCTCTACTCGAGCTACGGGCGCAACTACTTCTTCGACGCCGCCAGCGATCCCGGCGCCGAGGTCGTGGTGCGGCTCGGGCGGCCGGCGATGGCGCTCGGATTTCTGCCGCACAGCCCGCGCTTCGGCGCGGTGATCGCCGACTCGGGGTTCGCGCGCGCCGCGCTCGCGGGCGGCGTGCCGGAGGGCGTCGGTCCGCGCGCGGGCGATGATTGGCTGCGGCGGCTGGTTGGCGCGTTGAAGCCGCTGCCGCGCGCGGTGATGTCGCTCATCGTCGAGGGCGACGTCAAGCCGCTCGCCGACGCGTACGAAGACGCCACGCTGCGGCCGGCGGTGGTCGAGGCGCTCGCCGGCGCGGCCAAGGGCGGGCCGGAGACGATCGCGCTGTTGCAAAAGGCGCTCAGCGATCCGTCCGAGGACGTCCGGCGCCGTGCGGTGATGGCGGCTGCGGCGCTCGAGCGGCGGCAGTCGGGCACGGGCGCGCCGCTCCTGTCGGCGGCGTTGCGCGACGGCTCGGCGTCGGTGCGCGCGCTCGCGCTCGACGCGATCGAGAAGCTCCCCGACGAGCAGGCGGCACCGCTGCTGACGGCGGCGCTGTCGCAGACCGGCGATCCGGTGGTGCGGCGCAACGCGCTCGAGGCGATCGGCGCGCAGACCGCGCGCACGCCCGGCGCGGCGACGGCGCTCGGGCGGGCGATGCTGGGCCCGGCGCGCGCCGACGCGACGCAGATCCTGTCGCGCCTGCTCGACGGCAGCGGGCCGTCGGCCGACGCGGCGGAGGCGGCGGTGACGCAGGTGGCGCTCGATCCCAAGGCGCCCGATGACACACGCCTCGAGGCGCTGCGCCTCTTGCGTAAGCGCCCCAAGACGCCCGAGGCGCTGGCGGCGATCGCCGGATCGAACCGCGTGATGGCGATGGCGATGCCGCTTCTGGCGCGCAGCAAGCCCGACGAGGCGCAGGCCAAGGTCGCCGAGGCGATGAAGGGGCCGGCGCCGATGCGCGCGGCCGCGGCGGCGACGATCGGCCTTCTGCCGAAGACGGCCGACACGCCGAAGCAGCTCAAGGCGCTGGCCTACGACTCGTCGAGCGAGGTTCACGTCGAGGCGGTGCGCTCGCTGCCGGTGCTCGGGCACGAGGCGCTGCCGATGCTGGTCAAGGAGGCCAAGGGCTCGGGCGCCGACGTGGAGAAAGCGGCGGTCGAGACCATCGGCGCGCAAGCGGGCAAGCTCGGCGTGTCGCAGGCGGCGTCGGCGCTGGAGTCGATCGTCAAGGGCGCGCGGCCGTCGACGCGCAAGGCGGCGATCGATGCGCTCGGTCGGCTGGCCGAGGCCAAGCCCGCGCTGGCGGCGGGCGCACTCGGGCGCCTGGTGCACGACAAGGTCCCGGACGTGCGCGCCGACGCGGCGGGCGCGCTCGGCGACGTGCTCGCGCACGGCGGCAAGGAAGCGATCGCGGCGCTCAAGGCGGCCGGGCACGATCCCGACGCGGCGACGCGGCGGCGCGCGGCGGGTGCGCTCGGGCGCGCGGGCAAGGGGCCGCTCGGGGCGCAGGCGGCGCGCGCATTGGCGTCGTTCGCCGGCGACGTCGATCCGTCGGTGCGCGCGGAAGCGGCGGCGGCGATGGGCGCGCTCGGGCCGGCCGGCAAAGAGGCCGGCGGCGCTCTGGCGCAGCTCGTCGGCGACCAGGACGCGTCGGTGCGCGCGGCGGCGCGCAAGGCGGCGCGCGACATCGGGCCGGGCGCGGTCGATCTCGACAGAGTGCTCCTGGCGTCGTTCGCCGGCGGCAGCCCGGCCGACAAGATCGAGATCGCGACCACCGCGGGCGTCGTCGGCGCGGCCGGCGCGGTGCGCGCGGCGCTCGCCGATCCCGATCCGGGCGGGCGGCGCGCGGCGGCGGCGTACGCGGGCGGGCTCGGGCCGGCCAACGTGGCGTCGCTCGTCGGCGCGCTCGGCGATCGCGACGCGGCGGTGCGCGTGGCGGCGGTGCGCGGCCTGGTCGGCGCCAAGGCGGCGACGGCGTTGGCGCAGGCAGCCGGCAGCCCCGATCCCGACGTGCGGCCGGCGGCGCTCGAGGCCATCGGCGAGGTCGGCGGCCCCATCGCCGAGAAGACGCTCGAGGCCGCGCTCGCCGACGGCAGCGAGCGCGTGCGCGTCGCCGCTGTGCGCGGGCTCGGTCACATGGGCAAGGACGCCGCCGGGCTGCTCACGCGCG
>DASXOU010000633.1:0-2011 GCA_036494045.1 Polyangia bacterium
CCTTGCCGTCGACGAGGCCAAGCTTGACCTCGATGTCGTCGCCCTCGGTGACCGACTCGGAGTACTTGGTCGAGAGGTTCGAGAGCGTGATGATGGTGTGGTCGGGTTGGTCGAGATCGGCCTCGACGAGCACGTCGTGCACCTCGTCGCCACCAATCTCCTTGGTGCCGAGCTTGACGCTGCAATCGATTTGCATCGAAGGCATCGGTCAGCTCGCCGGGATATCGAGCTTGGTCAAACGTTTGCCGTTGGCGTCGGCGATATTGCCCGCATCGACCACGTTGTTGAGCGCCGCAATCTCCGCCCAGCGGCCGGCATCGCCGAGTTCCTTGGCGGCAATGAGATCGAGACGATCGTCGGGGCCAATGTCGACCGAGCGCGTCTGCGTGTCGCCGCTCCACGACTGGCTCTTGTCATCGTCGACGTTCTTGTCGAGCACGTTGCGGATCTTGAGCGCGCATTCGGCGCGCACCGGCGTGCCGTCGGAGAGAAACATCGTGTACTTCTGCGACAGCGATTCGACGACGCCCTTGAAGGTGAAGCGGCCCCAGATGAACAAGATCGTCGGGGGCCGGAACTTCTGCTTGTCCGACTTCGAGGCCTTGCTACCGTCCGATGGCAAGTCGCCGGTCATGAGCGCCAGCTTCTCTATCTTGCGCACCCACTTGTCGCGCACGTTGGTGCGCTCTTCGTAGGTGTCGAACTGCAGGGTCACCGACAGCTCCATCGGCGTGGGCGCCTTGAACTCCGGCTGCGGCGCGTCGGAGAACGCCTTCTCGGCGTCCCACGAGACCGATTTGTCGAGTGAGTACTCCTTCGGATTGAAACAGACCTCGATCGAGTCGAAATCCGTCGAGCTCGTGCCGTCTCCCTTGAGGACGTGGATTCTCGCTCGTTCCAACTTACCCATGGTCGCCACTCCTCTCGCGCGCCATCGCGAACAGACGTTGCAGCTCCTCGAACGCAGCGCGTGCGAGCTCTTCGATCTCCTGCGCAGGATTTCCCGACTTCTTGCCGCCACCGGCGGCGCTCGCCGACGCGGACGACGCCGCCGCCGGTGCCGCCGCCGCTGCCGCGCCGCCGCTCGGCCCGCCGCCGGCCGGGCTGGCCGCGACCTGCTGCGTAGCCGACGCGATCGCGATCAACGTCAAGTCGGCCAGCGACACGCGGTCGTCGCTCGACGACGCTGATGGTTGGCTGCGCAGCGCCTCGACGATGCGCGACGCCGAGTCGCTCGACGGCGCTCCCGCGACGACGGGCTGTGGCTGCTCGAAGAAGCGCTGCGCTCCGCTCGCGCGCTGCGCTCCCGTGTCACCGGCGATGCCGCCCTCGACGAGCCGCAAAAATGGGCGCGCCAGCTCGAGCGCGCGTGCTGTCGGTCCGCCCGCTGCACGAGCAGCGCCGTCGCGTGCCGTCGGACCGGCGGTCATGAGCGGCATAGCCGCCGCCGGACGAACATTCGACACAGCGACGGTCGCGCGCGTCGGATCCGTGCCCGGCGCCAGCGGCATCGGCGCACGTCCGTCGCCGCGCAGCTCACGGTCGTCGCCGCCCGCGTCGGCGGCGGCCGCATCGCGCGCGCCCGTCCGCGCCGCCGCGCGCGCCTCGCGCGTTGCCGCCGCGGTCATCAGGGTCATCGCCGGTGCGTCCTGGCGCGCGCTGCCACCGGTTGCGCCGGCATCGCCACTCGCATCGCGCGCCTGCGTTACCACTTCGCGCAGGCTCGCGGCACCGACGACGCCGCCGTGGCGAGCGCTGTCTTCACGCGCGCCACCGGCGTTCATGTCGCGCGCGGCCGTGCGAGCGCCGCCGTCACCAACGGCGGCGTCGCGAGCACCGGCGTCACGAGCACCGGGATCGCGAACGGCCGCCGCAGCGGCGGCCTCGCGCGTGGCCGTCGACGTCGCGTCGCCCCGCACGAGCTCGCGGGCGCCGGCGAACGACGCGGCCGCGGCCGCTCCGCCGTCCGCGCTCGTCGTCGGCGCCGTCGCTGCGCTGCCAAACCCGCTCG
>DASXOU010000634.1:0-19334 GCA_036494045.1 Polyangia bacterium
CGCCGAGCTGCGCGGCGACCTGCCGGGCGCGGCCAGCGTCGACGGCGGACAGGTGAGCGCGTCGACGATGGCGGCGTTCCTCGTGCCCTGCGTCGAGCATCGCATCGTCGCCTTCTGCCTGCTCGGCGGCGCCGGCGGGCAGGAGGTCGCCGGCTCCGGCTACGTGCTGGCGCGCTCGTCGTGGGTGCCGTACGCAGCGGTCGGCGCGCGCATCGAGGCGGGGCTGCCGCTCAACCATATCTTCGCGCTCCTGGTGCGCGTGGACCTGCTGGTGCCGCTGACGCGGGCCGAGCTCTACGTCGGAACCGAGCGTCCGCTAAGGGTTTATCGCTCGGCGCCGCTGTCGAACAGCTTCGGGCTGGCGCTGTCCACGCGATGAGCGTGACGGATTGGGCCGGCTCGGCCCAATATATAGGTGTGCCGGAGCCGGCAGTCGCCATGCCCGAGTGCGCCGTCGAGTTCCCGGCGATCTACGCCGCCGAGCTCGGCTACGTCTGGTCGACGCTGCGCCGGCTCGGCGTGCAGGAGCGCGACCTCGAGGACCTGTGCCACGACGTGTTCGTGGTCGTGTTCCGCAACCTCGCCGCCTACGACGCGCGGCGGCCGATTCGTCCCTGGCTCTTCGGCATCGCGTTTCGCGTGGCCAGCGACTATCGCCGCTCGGCGCGCTTTCGCCGCGAGGTGCCGGGGACCACGCGCGAGGTCGTATGCAGCGCGCCACGCGCCGACGAGGTGATGCTGCGGCGCGAGCGGCAGCGCCTCGTGATGCGCGCGCTCGACGCGCTCGAGCTCGATCGGCGCGCCGTCTTCGTGATGCACGACATCGACGGGCACGTGATGCCCGATATCGCGGCTGCGCTCGGCGTACCGCTCAACACGGCGTATTCGCGGCTGCGCCTGGCGCGCGCCGATTTCGCCGCGGCGGTCCGGCGCGCGCAGGGGAGCGGGGCATGAACGAGGACGATCGCTTGACGCCGGAGCTGCAGTCGCTGCTCGCCGCCGAGCGCGACGCGCCGGGGCCCGACGCCGGGATGCGCGATCGCGTCGCGCGCAAGATGGCGTCGACGCTGGGCGCGACGCTGGCGGCGGTGGGGGCGTCGGGCGCGTCGGTGTCGGGCGCGCAGGCGGCGTTGCCCAAGGCGCTGCTGGGAAAGTCGCTGGCGACCAAGCTCTTGGTCGCGGCGCTCGTCGGCGGCGTCGGCGCCGGCGGCGTGGCGGTGACGGTGGTGCTGGTGCATCGGCACGCGCGTCGGGCTCCCGAGATCGCGGTGCCGCCGGTCCTGCCGCCGAGCCGGCCTACAGTGTTGCCGCCGGTCGCGGCGACGGCGACCGCTGACGCGCCGTCGCTGGGCGCGGTGCAGTCGGCGGCAGCCGAGGTGCCGTCGTCGCCGTCGCGCCGCGCCGAGCCCCATCGCGGCGCGCATCGTGCCGAGCTCGCCGCCGAGCACCATTCCGATCTCGCGGCCGAGCGCGCCCTTTTGATCGACGCGCGCGCCGCCATGCAAGCGGCCGACGCGCCGCGTGCGCTCGCTCTCCTCGACGATCACGCGCGCCGTTTCGCCGGCGGCCAGCTCGCCGAGGAGCGCGACGCCCTGCGCGTGGCGGCGCTGTGGCTCGCCGGCGATCACGACGGCGCGCGCCGCCGCGCCGACGAGTTCGCGCGCCGCCACCCCGACAGCTTGTTTCTGCCATCGGTGCGACGGGCCGTGACGGATTCGGCCGCGCCGATCCAATGACAGGCATGCGCGCTTTCATCCTCGTCGCCGCTGCCGGCCTGGCCGCCGCTGCCTGCACCAGTCGCCGCACCGTCGGTCAACCGAGCCTCTCGGTTGTCGATCAGACGCTCACCTTCGCGCCGCACGACAAGGTCGACATCCTCTTCATGATCGACGACTCGAATTCGATGGCGCCCAAGCAGGCGCGGCTGCAAGCGAGCTTCCCGACACTGGTGCAGCGCATCCAGCAGCTGGCGTCGAGCGGCGCGCCGGCGTCGTTCCACATCGGCGTCGTCGACTCCGACCTGGGCGCGGCAGACGATGTGCAGGCCTGCGCCAAGGCCGGCGGCGACGGCGGCAAGCTGCGTACCGCCGCGTCGTCGCAGTCGGCGAACGCGCCGGCCGACTGCGCCGGCTTCCAGCTCCCCGACGACACGCCCTACATCGACTACGACTCGGCGAAGGGCACCAGCAACACCGGAACGCTCGCCGTCGCCGACGCGTTCAGCTGCCTGGCGTCGGTGGGCGATAACGGCTGCGGCTTCGAGGCGCAGCTCGAGTCGGTCTATCAAGCGCTCGTGCCCGGGGTCAACCCCGGCTTCTTGCGCGACGATGCGCTCCTTGTCGTCGCCTGGCTCACCGACGAGGACGACTGCTCGGCGCCGCCCGACACTACGCTTTTCGACAACACGCCCGAGGCGATGGCGAAGTGGGGCGTCTTGCAGTCGTTCCGTTGCACCCAGTTCGGCATCACCTGCGACGGCGCGCCGCTCGACGGCAGCCCGCTGATGGCGCAGAGCTGCGCGCCCAGCGTCGGCGGGCCGCTGTTCGACGTCTCGCGCTACACCGGTCTCTTCGGTGTCGGCGGCGTCAAGGCCGATCCCGCCGACGTACTCCTGGTCTCGATCGCCGCGCCGCCCACGCCGTTCACCGTCGACGTGACGTCGCCCTGCAGCGGCCAAGCGACCGTGGCGTCGTGTCCGGTGCTCGAGCATTCCTGTGTCTCGGCGGACGATCCGCAGATCTTCGGCGATCCGGCAGTGCGCCTGTCGGCGGTGATGTCCTCGACGGTGAACTCGGTCAGCGCCTCGATCTGCGACGACGACGACGCCCTGCTCGGCTCGGTCGCCGACGCCATGGAAGCGCGCATGCGCGCCGGCTGCCTGCCGGGCGCCGTCGTCGATCTCACCGACACTGGCTGCACCGTCAGCGTCGGCGGCGTCGACACCGCGCGCTGCGACGGCTCGGAGCGGCTGCCCTGCTGGGACCTCGTCCAAGACGCCGGCTGCCCGGCGCGCATGACGCCCGGCGGCGCGCAGCAGACGCTCCGCTTCACCGTCGACGGCGCCAGCCTCGCAGCGGTGAACGCCGTCTGCCCGCTCTACGAACCGGCGACGTAGTACACTCGGGGCCTGTCGCCGCGCGCGTACACAGCCGCCGTCGCCGCCGTCATCGCCGTCGCTGCCGCGCTCTACGTGCCCTCCCTCGGCCACGACTTCGTCATCGACGACGCCTACTACATCGTCGACAACGCCGCCGTCACCCGCGGCGCGCCGCTCGGCGACTACTTCTTCGATCGGCGCACCACCGCCTCGCGCGCCGACTTCACGTGGCAGTCCTATCGCCCGGTGCGCACCATCGCCATGCGCGCCGTCGTCGCCGCGTTCGGCGCGCGGCCGCTGCCGTTCGGCGTCGTCAACCTCGGGCTCTACGCGCTCGCCATCGCGCTCTTCGCCGCGCTCGCCTTGTGCGTGGTCGCCGGCGATCGCGCGGCCGCCCTCGCCGCGACTGCGCTCTGGGCGCTCGTACCGGTGCACGTCGAGCCGGTGGTCTACGCCTCGGCGCTCGGCGATCAGCTCTCGCTCGTCTTCCAGCTCGTCGCCTTCGCCGCCGCCGCGCGCGCCGTCGCCCACGCGCGCCGCGCCGTCGTGGCCGCGCTCGCCTCGCTCGCCGCGGCCGCGTTGGCCATGGGTGCAAAAGAGATGGCGGTGACCGAGTGCGCGATCCTGGCCGCCGGCGCCGCGTGCGCCTGGCGCACGCTCGCGCCCGACGCGCGCCGCCGCGCCGTCGCCGTCGTGGTCGCGCACGGCGCGCTCACGCTCGGCTTCCTCATGCTGCGCACGCACGTCATCGGCGCCGTCGGACAGGGCGCGATCACCACGCTGACGGCGCGCATCGCGCTGCGCGCCGTGCCGATCTACTTGTGGAAGTACCTATTGGTCATCGCCGCGCCGCTCGGCCACGCCGCCGCCTACGCCGCGGTGCCGCTCGGCCGCGGGCGCGCGACGCTGGCGTGGATCGGTATCGCCGTCGTCGCCGTCGCACTATGGCGCGCGAAGAAGCCGACGCTCACGTTCGCCGCCGCCTGGTTCGCGCTTTCGCTCGTGCCCGTCCTGCACGTCGTGCCGCTGCTCGCCTATTACGCCGATCGCTTCGCCTACGTGCCGTCGGTGGGCCTGGCGCTCGCCGTCGCCGTCGGCCTCGCCGCCGACGGACGCGCGCGCAAGGTCGCGCTCGCCGCCGCGGCCGCCGTCGCCGTCGTCTACGCGGTCGCGCTGCCGCTCGAAGCGCGCGCCTGGCACGACGAGGCCTCGCTCTGGCGCCACGCCGCCGACGTCGCGCCCGACGCGGCGCTGGCGCAGTCGAACCTCGGCATCACGCTCCTGCGCGCGCACCAGCCCGCCGAAGCGCTCGCGCACCTGCAAGCGGCGGCGCGCCTTTCCGGCGGCGGCCCGGCCACGTCGATGCAGATGGCGCTGGCCCTCGAGGCGCTCGGCCGCTACGACGAAGCCGCCGCCGCCGCGCGCGCCTCGCTCGCCAAAGACGACTCACCCGAAGGCCGCGCCATCCTCGCGCGCATCACGGCTGCGGCGTCGGCGCCGGCGCCTCGTCGCTGACGGCGCCGAGCGGGCTCAACGCCGCCACGTCCATGCGCGGCGGCCGCGGCGCGCCGATGGCCACGAACAGATCGGCCGGCACGTACGGCAGCGTCGACCGCCACGCCGCCTCGAACGCCGTGCGCTCGCGCTCTTCGCGCGCCAGATCGAGCTTGGCGTGCAGCGCGACGAGCAGATTGCGCACCTCGGCGCGCGTGCGCTCGTCCTGCGTCGACACATAGACCTCCTCGAGATGGCGCACCGCCGCCTCCTCGCGGCCCTCCTGCCGCATGATGGTCGCCGCCAAAAGCGGCACCCACGGCGGTCCGCCACCGACGACGGCCGCGCGCCGCACCCACTCGCCGCCGATGCGCCGGTACTCGTCGTGCTTCTTCGGATCGTCGGTCTTCATCTCGAACAGGTAGTTGCAGCCGAGCATGAACGGCAGCTCCCAATCGTCGGGGAACTGACGCACGCCGCGCTCGAGAAAATGGTTCGACAGCTCCACCGCGGCGTTGGTGATCGGCCGCCCGTTGTACATCGTGGCCACGCCGGCCCAGCGATAGGGCGTCTTCCACGTGGGGTCGAGCTTGGTGATGGTGTCGAGGTAGTTCTCGAGCCAGCGATAGTCGCCCTTCTGCTCCATCTGCGTGCCGAAGTAGACCAGCCCGCGGATGAACACCAGATCGGCGGCGACCTCATCGTGCCCGAGCGCGAGCGCGTGCAACGCCGACGGCTTGGGCAGATAGAGCACGTCCTCGCCGGGCGGGAAGGCGGCGCGGCGCCGATCGGCCGCGTCCTCGACCAGGATGAGCCCCGCCAACAAAAGCAAAACGCCCGCCGCGGTCATCCCACGGCGGGCGTTTTGGCCAATCATGATTCGATGGTTATTCGATTTCGTTCTTGGTGTACAGACCCGAGCCGCCCGACACCGAACGATCGCTCATGACCGAGCCCGAGCGCTCGTAGGTCGAGTTGATCGAGTCGCAGTCGAGGTTGCCGAACGCCCACGCCTGGAAGTTCGCGGCCGTCTCGGTGCCCGCCGAGTCGTACTGGTAGACGAAGTAGAACGGATCGTCGACCGAGAAGTTCAGCGCCGACCAGCTGTCCGCCGTGAAGTTGGTCGACGACGGCTGGCACTTGTCGCCGGTCTTGCCGCAGCACGGGCCGGTGCCGGTCTGCGCCGCCGGCGACGGGCCCGCCGACGTCGGGAACTGCTTGGCCAGCGCGTTGCCCTTCGAGTCCGCGTGCTCGCCTTCGAAGTAGGACACCGACGAATCGAACAGCTTGCGCACGTTCATCGTCGCTTCGACCGTCTTGGAGCGGCGGATGTACTTCATGAACGCCGGAATGGCGACCGCCGCCAGGATGCCGATGATCGCGACGACGATCATGAGCTCGATGAGGGTGAAGCCGTTTCGAATCCTTCTGAGCATGTGTCCTCCTTGGTGCAAATTGGTCACTTGTGTTCGTTCTGCACCGACACCACCGTGGTGATCGACGCAGTCGTGAACGTTGCGTTGGTGCCGATGGTGCCGTCGTTGTCGCACTGCGCGACCGCGTACCAGAACGGCGCCGTCGGCGTGCTGCTGCCGAGGATCCCGGCACCGAGGCTGCCGGCGGCCGGATTGCCCTGCTTGTCCGAGTTCAACGTGTATCCGCAGTAGAGCTGGGCCCTCGGCGTCACGATGCCGAGGCCTTGCCAGACGACCCATTGCCCGACCCAGCCCGACGGCGCGATCGCCTTGTTGCACGGCTCCTTCGAGCCGCCGGTGGCGCACACCTGCGTGTCGACGGCGGGGAGCGTGTTTCCGACGGCCTCGCTGTTGAGCGACCAGCCGGCATATGCGTTGAATTCGGCGCGATACGCTTCTTCTTTAGATCTGATCTCGCCGAGCATCGACATCGCCTCGGCGGTGCGCCCCGAGTCCATGTAGCGCCGATAGGCGGTCCCGGCGATCGTCGCCAGGACGGCGATGATCGCGACCACGATCATCAGCTCGATGAGCGTGAAGCCGCGGGTGTTCGCACTACGAGCCATGAGCGTCGCCCTCCTGTGCACGCGACGTGCCGCTAGCGCACACGTCCGACGGGGCACGATCTTAGCCACTTAGCGCGAGAGAAGTCCAGTTCGCGGGAGCGCGGGACGAAAATTGCCGGCGGAGTGACGAAAATCGTCACCGACGATGTAGGGCTACGTCGGAGGCTCGTCGTCGCTTCCGTCGGGGCCGTCGGCGTCGCTGGCGAGGCCGAGCTTGGCCAGGCGGTAGCGCAGCGAGCGGAACGAGATGCCGAGCAGCTTGGCGGCCGACTTGCGCACGCCGCTCGTGTGATCGAGCGCCTTGGCGATGAGCTCGCGCTCGTAGTCGGCGACGATGCGCTCGAGATCGACGCCTTCGTCGGGGAAGGCGCCGGCGGCGTCGCTGCCCGGGCGCGTGGACCTCTTCGCCAGCTCGGGCAACGAAGCGCGCGTGATGCGCTCGCCCGGCTCGAGCGTGACCGCGCGCTCGATGATGTTCTCGAGCTCGCGCACGTTGCCGGGGAAGTCGTAGTCGACGAGCGCGGCGAGCGCGTCGGGCTCGACGGCAGCGATGGTGCGCCCGAGCGCGGCGGCGTGCTTCTTGAGGAAGTGCTCGACGAGCAGCGGAATGTCCTCGCGGCGCGCGCGCAAGGGCGGAAGCTGCAGCTGGATGACGTTGAGGCGATAGTAGAGATCGCGCCGGAAGCCGCCGCGCTCGACCTCGGCGTCGAGATCGCGGTTGGTGGCGGCGACGACGCGCACGTCGATCTCCTCTTCGCTGACGCCGCCGACGCGCTTGACCGTCCGCTCCTGCAACACGCGCAGGAGCTTGACCTGCATCTGCGGCGAGAGCTCGCCGATCTCGTCGAGGAGCAGCGTGCCGCCGTCGGCGGCGCTGAACAGGCCGGGCTTGTCGGCGTGCGCGCCGGTGAACGCGCCCTTGACGTGGCCGAACAGCTCCGACTCGAGGAGCGCGTCGGGGATGGCGCCGCAGTTGACGGCGACAAACGGCTTTTCCGCCCGCGGCGACAGATGATGGAGCGCGCGCGCCACCAGCTCTTTTCCGGTGCCGCTCTCGCCGGTGATGAGCACCGACGTCTTGGCCGGCGCCACGCGGCGGGTGAGCTCGAACAGGCGCTGCATCGGCGGCGCCTTGCCGACGAGCCGATCGAGTCGGAAGCGCCCCTGCAGCTCGGCGCGCAGCTCGAGGTTGTCGCGCAGCAGCGCCCGCTTCTCCAGGGCGCGCTCGACGGCGACGTTGATCTCGTCGACCTTGAACGGCTTGGTCAGGTAGTCGTAGGCGCCCCGTTTCATCGCGGCAATGGCCGTTTCCGTCGTGGCAAAGGCGGTGACGACGATGACCTGCGTGTGCGCGCGCGCCGCCTTGACGCCGTCGAGCACGTCGAGGCCGCTGCCGCCCGCCATCTTCAGATCGGTGATGACCACGTCGAAGTCGCGCGCGCCGTACTCGACGGCAGCGGCGGCCGGCGACTCGACGACGGTGACGGCGTGGCCGGCGCGGGTGAGCGCGATGCGCAGAAACTCGCGCATCGAGCGCTCGTCATCGACGACGAGAATGGAACCAGTCGGAGGCACCCGTGCTCAGTTTAGCATTTCCGTGATAAAACCCTCGTCGATGAAGCTGCTTGGCTTGGCGTCCTTATTCCTCGCTTCGACAATTGGCTGCTCCGCGAACACGCCGCTCGACGGCAGGCCGCCCGATCGTGTGGCCTCCGCCGTCGATCTCGGGCCGCTCGCGCCCGACGCGACGGTCGACTTCGTCGTCGGGCTGACGTTGCGCCAGCCGACGCTCCTCCACAGGTACATCGCGTCGCGCTCGAGCCATGATTTCTCGCTCGCGCCCGTCGACTTCGCCGAGAGCTTCGCGGTCTCGGCGCAAGACTACGCGCGTGTGGTGAGCTGGATGCGCCAAAGCGGCGTGTTCATCACGCGCACGACGGCGGGGCGCACGACGGTGAGCGCGACCGGCCCGGCCGCCGCCGTCGAGGCGCTGTTCGGCGTCGAGCTGCATCAGTACTCCGACGCCGAGGGCACCTTCTTCGCCGCGGCGGGGCCGATCACCGTCGCCAACGATCTGCTGGGCGTGGTCAACGGCGTCGTCGGCTTGAGCGGCACGTCCGGCTGGAAGCCGCACCTGGCGTGGCCCGATCTGTCGGCCGGCGCCGCGCTCACGCCGACCGACATGCACACGCTCTACAACTCGGCCGCGATCGCCAACCCGGGCATGGGCGAGACCGTCGCCATCCTCGGCTCGGGCGGCGCGCCCGATCCGGTCACGGACCTCGGCGACTTCATGACCCATTACAAGCCGTACAACCTGACGACGGTCTCGTCGTACATGCAGGTCTTCGTCGGCGGGCCCAACCGCGACGACGTCGCGACGGCGAACGGCGAATCGATCGAGAACGTGCTCGACGCCGAGATGGTGCTGTCGATGGCGCCGATGGCGACCATTCAGCACGTCTTGACGGCGACCAATCAGCCGGGCCTGTTCACCGACGGCATCTCGTACATCGTCAATCAGCTGCCGCAGGCGCACGCGGCGACGGTGAGCTTCGGCAGCTGCGAGCGCGGCGCGGCCCAGGAGGTCGCGGTGCTGGACACGCTGTTCCAGCAGGCGCAGGCCGAAGGGCAGCAGTGGTTCTTCGCGTCGGGCGACACCGGCACCGACGGCTGCCGCGACGGCTCGGGCAACACGCACATCACCGCCGGCTGGCCCGACTCGAGCCCCTACGTCATCGGCGTCGGCGGCACCGAGATCGGCAGCAGCGGCACCGAGATCGTGTGGAATCAGAACAGCGCCACCGGCGGCGAAGCGGCCGGCGGCGGCGCACCGTCGGAGATCTTCTCGAAGCCCGCGTACCAGATGGGCAAGACGCCCAACGACAACGCGCGCGACACGCCCGACATCTCCGCCATCGCCGGCGGCGGCGGCGTGTTCGTCGCCTATCACTCGCAGCACGGCACCGTCGGCGGCACCAGCGCGGCGTCGCCGTTGTGCGCGGGCGCGTGGGCGCTCGTCGATCAAGGCAAGGGCGGCGGCGGCATCACCGACGCGCTCACCAAGATCTACATGATGGGCTCGGCTGGCTTCAACGACGTCACCAGCGGCGACAACGGCGGGCCCGGCGGCAGCGGCGCCGGTTACGCGGCCGGCCCCGGCTACGACGTGGCGACGGGATGGGGCAGCCCCAACATCGCGAACCTGATCACCAACCTGCCGTGAGGATGACGAGCGTGCGTATATTAATGATGACGGCGGTGGCGCTCGGCGTCGCCGCGTGCAGCAGCGGAAACGGCGGCAAGAACGCGCCCAAGCTGGTGAGCGCCAGCGGAACGACCACGACGGGCATCGTCACCGACGGCGCGTCGCACGTGGCCTATCTGTTGAACGCGGGCCCTTCGTACGGGACGACCGGCGAGCTCCACGTCGCCGACGCCATCGGCAACGACACCAAGATCGCGACCGGGATGTCGATCGGCGCCTACGCGTTCTCCGGTGACGGCAAGGGGCTCATCTTCGCGCAGGCGAACGCCAGCGGCGACGACGCGAACCTGCAATGGGTCGACATGTCGAACCCGGCGTCGCCGCCGACGATGGTCTTCGCCGGTGGGCTGCAGACGCAGCCGATCAATCCCGGCTCGTCGGCGCCGACGTTCACGGTGGGCCTGACCGGCGAAGGGTTCTTCTCGCCGTCGGGGCGCTACTACGTGTGCGGCGTGCTGCAACCGAACGTGGGCGTGAGCCCGGACCTGCACGTCGTCGACGTGGACACGGGCACCGACGTGTTCACGCGCGCCAACGGCGCGTTCGACTATCTCGAGCTGGTGCTGCCGAACGACGTGATGGTGTTTCAGGACGCCGTCGGCGGCAACAGCGGCGTCGCGGGCGGCGCCGGTTTGCAGACGCTGTTCTGGGTCGACCTGACCGGCGGATCGCCGACGGCGACGACGATCGACACGCGCACCGGCGCCTATACGCCGACCGGCGACAACAAGACGATCGTGTATCAGAACGCCGACGCGCGCGAGCTGTACACATGGGACGCGGTGGCGCGGCCGGCCGCCGGCACCAAGGTGGCGTCGAACGCGCTCACGTTCGCGGTCGCCGGCAGCGGGCCGATCGCGTATCTCGGGACCGACGGCTCGTTTCACGTGGTCGGGCTCGACGGCACCGCGGTGGTCGACGTCGACGGCGCGACGGCGAAGGCCGATCCGTTCTCGCCGGTCGTGATCTCCGACGACGGCGCCGACGCATATTATTTCCAGGCGGTCGACTCGCAGGATTCGCAGGGAACGCTGATGCATGTGTCGGCGACGGCGGGGGCGACGCCGAACATGGTGGCGAGCGCGGCCTCGATCGGCGACGTCCATCCGCAGCCGGGCGGCGTGCTCTTGTATCTGGCGGGCTTGGACGCAATGGGCGTGTCGGGCAACGCGTTCCAGAGCGCGCGCGACGGCTCGGGGGCGACCGCGCTCGGCACGAAGGTGCCGGTCGGCTTCCTGCAGGTGCAGGTGCCGGCGACGGTGGCGACGGGGACGCCATCGACGATGTGGATGAGCGCGCACCTGTTCAACGCGTCGGAGGACATGACGCAGCGGCTGGTGGACGGGATTCGCGCGATCTCGGGCGGCCTCGAGCTGACGACGACGACGGGCACGACGATGCTCGATCCGATGGCGCGCATAGCGCAGCTCTCGGTGTCGGACGATTTCGCGGACGTCGTATACGTGGGCGGGTCGGCGTTCGATTCGACGGTGGACAATTACGTGGGCGGGCTCAGCTTCGTGCCGGTGGCGACGCCGACGATGAAGCCGGCGATGCCGCTGTTGACGGGAGTGAGCGAGGTTGGGACGGTGGTGAAACGGCAGCTGTTTGTGAACGCGCCGAAGGCGAGTAAGCCGGGGGTTTACCTCGTTACGTTCTAGCTTCTGTTCTTTTCTCTTCGCTTCTTCGCTTCTCACTTCTGTTCTGAAATCTGAAATCCGAAAAAAAAACGGCGAGGGCTTTGGTAAAGCCTGGGGGCGTTTTTGTAGGTAACTCGCGTGGCGATCCTGGCGTCGTGGGTCGAGTTATCCACAAAAAGAGGCCGGAGGCCGTCCCCCAGGCTGTTTGGAATGAAGCGTGGGCGTGGAGATGGCGGGGGTTGTCCTGAACAGTGCTTGACGCCGATCGTGGGTGCCAGTGATGTGACGCTTCCGCTGCCATGACGGGGCGGGGTCCTGCGCAACGGCTGTGCTCGAGCCGTGCGGGCGGTGACAGTGAAGGCACGCTCCTGTGTTTTTAGGCTTGCAGCTGCTTCACGGCGTTGGCGCGGGCGTTTTGGGGCGGAAGCAATCGGTTTGGGTTTCGGCTCGTGCATTATTCGGTGCAGGGGACTTATGTGCACTTGCTCGTCGAGGCGGAGGATGCGCGGTCGTTGTCGCGCGGGATGAATGGCCTCGGCGTGCGGGTGGCGAAGGGGCTCAATCCGGTGATGGGGCGGCGCGGTAAGGTGCTCGAGGATCGCTATCACGGGCACATTTTGCGGACGCCGACGGAGGTGCGGCATGCGCGCGCGTATTTGGTGCAGAATGCCGCGCGGCATGTCGGGCTCGTTGGGGCGGATCCGTATACGTCGCGCGTGGTGTTGGCGGCGCCGCGGACGTTCTTGATGCGGCAGTTACGTTAGAGGGTGAATTGGAGGCGGCCGAGCAGCGCGTTTTCGGGCTCGCGGTTGCCGGTGGCGGAGCCGCCGACGTAGTCGGTGCGGTGGTAGGAGAGCATGAAGCGGCAGTGCTCGGAGAGGTACCAGTTGAGGCCGCCGGCCAGCTCGCGCGCTTGGCGGATGGAGACGGTCGGGTCGGCGAAGTTGGGGAAGGCGGCGTCGTCGATGCGGAGCTCGGAGTAGCGGAAGGCGAGCTCGAGGGCGCCGAAGCGGGGGTGGCGGAAGTCGACGGGGTGTTTGGGGACGACGCCGTCGTAGGAGGCGTGCTCGAGCGTGAGCACGAAGGACGCCGTCAGGTTCCAGGCGCGGTTCTCGAGGTCGGCGGAGGCGCCGTTGCGCTGCACGCTCTGCGACGAGAGCACGTACTCGGCGAGCAGGCCGAGCGGGCCGACGTACCAGTAGAACTGCGGCGAGACGCGCCAGCGGGCGCTGCCGGGCAGCGTGGCGGCGGTGGCGAGCGCGGCGCCGGTGGCGGTGCCGGCGGGGATGTACGTGAAGATCGTTTGCTGGCCGACGGATTTGTACGAGGGCAGGCTCGTCGCAGCGGCGCCGGTGAGCGTGCCGTAGCTGCCGGCGACGCCGAAGCCGAGGTTGGCCAGCGTCGGCTTGTGCGCGGGGCGCAGCGGATGGAAAAAGATGCGGCCAACGTAGTCCTTCGACGACTGCGGATCGAAGTCGGGGCCATTGCCGCTGTCGGGGGCGCCGTTGAAGACGCCGATCTCGTAGATGAACGTGCCGCCGGCGACTTCGCCGTTGAGCATGACGCCGAGATCGCGCAGCGGGATGAGGTCGCTGGCGTACGAGCGCTCGACGAGCACGATGGTGGAGTCGGACTGCAGCCACTCGAGGCCGATGGGCACGCGCCAGCGGCCGGCGCGCAGCCGCAGCCAATTGAGCGGCTGCAGCTCGATGTACGCGTCGAGCAGCTGCGGGATGCCCTGGCCGAAGTCGGTGAGCAGGCGATAATCGAGGATGCCGAAGAGGGTGCCTTCGATGTACGGGCGTGCGCGGCGGACGAGGAAGGTGTCGGGGATCGGATTGACGTCGCCGAAGTAGGCGCGGCCGTCGATGTGCAGGACCAGGCGCAGGCGCAGCTCGTTCTTGTGATCGGCGGTGCCGAAGGAGAGGCCGTAGCGGCCGAAGTGGGCGCGCACGGAGTTGTCGCGCGGCGCCGACTCGTCGTCGGGCTGCGCGGCGCCGGCCGCTTGCACCTGGCTGGCGAGGCGGGCGTCGGCGGCGGCTTTGTCGGCGGCGGTCTTGTCGGCGGCGGCTTTGGCGTCGGCGGCGCTCTTCTCGGCGGCGCCGAGGCGGCGCTCGAGCCAGCGTTGGCGCGCGCGCAGCTCCTCGATCTCGCGGCGCACCGTCTCGTCACTGCTGCCGGCCGCCGGCTCCTTCGGCGCTTGCGGCTCTTGCGCGTCGGCGTTGCCACAGAGGACAGTGACCAACGAGGCGAGCGCGACGAGCGCGACGGGCGCGAGGGCGCGCCAGGCCACGTGTGCGTGGGGCCGTGGCATCAGGACGCGCGCGCGGTGCCGGTGGTGGTCGCCGTCGCCGCCGCCGTCACCGCCGCCGCCACCGTCTCGACGTCGCCGAGGCGCTTGCACAGCCGTGCGCGCACGATCCCGGCGAGGAGGTGCTGGAAGATGATGTAGATCGCCGCCGGCACGGTCACGAGCGGCGTGGTCGGGAACGACGCCAGCCCGACGACGAGCGCGGTGCCGTTCGAGCGCATGCCGCTCGAGAACTCGCAGGTGACCTGGTGATCGCGGCCGAGGCCGGCGATGCGGCCGACGGCGGAGCCGAGCACGAAGTTGGTCACGTTGGCCGCGAGCACGATGAGGATGGCGAACACGACCTGATGCAGCGTCAGATGGCGCAACAGCGGCGAGGCGGTGCCGACGTTGAGGAACACCGCCATGAAGAGGCCGACGTTGCCCATGAACGAGAAGTACGGCTGCACGCGCGACAGGCGCTTACGCAGCACCTTGTTGAGCACGAGGCCGATCACCAGCGGTGCGAGCACGCCGATGGCCAGGTGCTTCAAGATGAGCAGGCGCGGGATGACGATCGAGTTCGCCGTCAGGCCGCTCATGAAGTAGAGGTACGTGGGCGCGATCAGCGTGCCGAGCGACATCGTGATGATCACGAGGCTGACCAGGAGCTCGATGTCGCCCTTGGTGTCGCGCACCCAGATCGTCGCCGTCGCCGCCACCGGCATCAGCATCACGAGGAGGAGGCCGATCTGGATCGGCTCGCCGAGCGCCGGGCCGAGCAGCGGCACGCACGATTGTCCGACGAGCCAGCAGGCCGCCGGCAGGATGACGAAGAACTGCGTCAAGCACACGAGCAGCGCCTTGGGACGCGCGACGACGGCGCGGAAGGCGCCGAAGCCGCACTGGATCGCCGCCGACAGCATCATCAGGAACAGCGACAGGCCCGACGCGTCGAGCTCGCCGTGAAAAAGGCTGTGCGTGCGCACGGACTGCGAGACGCCGGGCGTGAGGAACGCGGCCAGCGCGATGAGCGAGATCAGGTGAACGAAGTGCTTGCGCACGAAGCGGTTCACCGTGATCAGGTTCGAGACTCCAGCGACGGGCGTTTGCGAAAACATCCGGTCCTCCTTCGGTGCGTCACGCTGCCGCAGCGAATGCCGCGACACGCAGTGACTCGTCGACAATAAAACGCGCGCGCAGAGTGCGTCTGCATCGACGCGTACAGGCTGAATTCGCGTTGTAATAACTCGATTCATTCGTGTGCATCGATATGCGATATCGGCGCATGATGCGATGCCGCGAGGCGCGGGTGCGCTCGTTGTTTACCGTCGGTGGCGAAGCTGTAATCGTGATTGCGGTGCTAAGTGCTGCTAATTGATTTCGCAATATCCGTAATTGCAGGCGGAGTGATCCGCGGGGCAGTCGGACGAGGTCGCGCACGGCTTGCAGTCGGTCTTGCCCGTCGACTTGAAGTCGAAGTAGCAGCCGCACTGCAGGCCGGTCTGCGGCATGAAGTTGTTCTCCTCGCCGCTACGCACCACCTTCATCGCGCATTGCGGGACCAGCGACGCGGCGATGATGTTGTCGACGAGCGTCTGGTCGAGCCGTGCGATCGAGAAGCGCGTGACGAACGCCTGCGCCGCGGCCGAGGGCACGCCGCCGGCGGCGATGGGCGTGAAGAAGTGCTGATAGCCCCATAACGGATAGTGGCCGTCGCGCACGTTCATCTTGTCGAACGAGTTCTTGTTCAAGTCGGGCAGGTAGCCGCACAGCTGCCCCGCCGACTGCAGGTAGAGGCTGCGCAGGTTGCCGCGGTTGGTGTCGGCGTCGACGATCGAGAGGATGCCGATCGACTCCTCGGCGTTGGTCGACGACAGCATCGAGTCGCGCAGGTTGTCGGTGGAGAGTCGGTCGATGCCCCAGAAGCCGGTCTTGGGCACGTTGATGAGCTCCGCCGTCAGCACCGTCGAGCCGGAGCTCGAGTTGCGGATGAAGTAGAAGGTCGGATCGGTCCACGGCGCGGCGTCCTTGAGCGCGCCGGTGCCGCTCATGTGGCCGCCCAGGCCGAAGACCGCGTGCGCCGCCTCGGCGCTGATCGATTGCTGCGACGACGCCGACGGCACCGACAGCGCGAAGGTCACGACCGGTCCGGTGTAGTCGCTCACGGTCGTGCCCGAGACGTAGGTGGCGGTCGAGGTGTTGCACGTCGCCGAGAACAGGTTCGAGACGCCGATATCGACGGTGTTGCCGCCCGAGTCGAGGAGGCAGCTCAGTTGATTGCCGTCGTCGTCGAAGTAGAAGGCGTAGTTCGGCGTCGCGCCCGGCGCCGGGTTGGCGATGGTGCGCTTGGTCGAATCGAACACCGAGATCACGCCGGCGCACGAGCTCGCGTTGAGGAAGAACGCGCGATAGGCCGGGGAGCCTGCCGACAAGAACGGCTGCACCACCTTGAGGGTGGGCGCGAAGTCGGAGGTGCCGTACATGTAGATGCGGTTGGGCGACACGTCGCTGCAGTTCTGCGTCGGCACCGTCACCGGGTTGACCAGCGGCGGGATGGCCGGGTTCGACGGCATCACCGCGGTCGGCAGCATGTCGGAGGCCTCGCACAGGCCGAGGCGGCCGCAGTTGTCGAACGGCACGCAGGCGGCCGTCGAGCAGGCGTTGAGATAGTCGCTCTCGCTCGACGGCGTGCCGGTGACGCAGCCTTCGGGGCCCAGGCCCGAGGCGACACACACGCCGGCCTGACAGGTCGGATGGCCGCCGAAGTGCACGCAGTCGTCGTCGCTCTTGCACTGCGTCGACGAGCGGTCGAGGATCAAGCTGCAGCCGGCGCTGCCGACCAGCGCGGCGACGGTGAGCGCAGCCAAGGCGTGAAAGCAAAATCTACGCATGCACCACCTCCATGTCAGAAAGTCCCTCCGACCTGGACGCCGCGCGCGGTGAGGCCGAGGTTCAGCCGCTTGCCGCGCTCGTACTTGATCGTGAGATAGGTCGAGACGCCGGCGGCGGCGAGCGCAGCCGCGCCGAGGACGTCGCTGGTGATGGCGAGGCCGGTGGTGAGCGACGCCTGGTGATCGAGCGCCGGCTTGCTCACGGGGAAGCTGTTGCGCATGCTCGCGAGCCGGCTGTTCTCGACGAGCGTCGTAGTGCCGACGGCGATGGTGGCGGCGACGAGCACGCCGGTGACGATCCAGCCGGTGACGAAGCTCTTGCCCGGGCGTGACGGCGTCGAGTCGCGCGCCGAGTCGTGCATGGCGGCGCGCACGGCGGCGATGGGCGGCGGCGGCACCTTCATGTCGAGGCGCACCGTCTCGCCGGCGCCGACCTCGACGCGGCGGAGCACCGCGCGATCGCCGGTGCAGGCGAGCGCGATTTTGCGCGGGCCGACCGAGACCAAGAGCGGGCCGTCGAGCGGCGTGGTGCCGGCGGGCTGATCGTCGATGGTGACGTCGCAGGCGCCGCCGTCGGTGGTGAGGAGCACGCGGCCAACGCGCCCGCGCAGCACCTCGACGGTAGCTTCGACCTCGGCGCGATGCGGGGCGGCGGCGCCGGTCTCGGCGAGGTAGCGCTCCATGGTCTTGAGCGCGCTGGCGTAGTCGAGCAGCTGATATTCGGTCTGGCCGACGTCGTAGAGCACGTTGGCGCGTGGCCAGGTGGCGTAGGCCTTCTTGAACTCGACGAGCGCGCCGCGGAAATCGCCGTCGTTGTACAGATCGACGCCGCGCTGAAAATGCTTGGCGGCTTCGCGCGCGTTGTCGGCGCCCGCGTGCGCGGCGGCCGGCGCAGCGACGAGCACGGCGGCCGGCGCAGCGATGAGCGCGGCGGTCACGAGCACCCGGAAGAGTGGTTTCATTTGTCTTCCCCGTACGGGTTGCTGGTGTCGATGACCCGCTTGCGCGGCGGCTCCCATTCGCCGCGCGGCAGGATGTCGCTCGATTTCTTCGGCGGCGGCTCGGCGGTGGGCGCCGGCGCCAGCGACGGCGCGGCCAGCGTCGGCGCCGCGTGCGCCGGCTGCGCTGCCGGCTCGTGGCGCGCCGGCACGTCGTAACGGCGCGACTCGCGCGAATCGCCGTGGCGCGACGCGGGCGCAGCGGCCGCGCGCACCGGCGCCGGGGACGACGCCGGCGTGAGGCTGAGGTCGATCATCACGTTGTCGTCGAAGCTGACCAGCCGCTCCTTGGGCGCGTGGCCCGGCGCCGAGGCGCGGATGCGGTGCGTGCCGGTCGCCTTGGGGAAGTGGCCCACGAAGGGGTTCGACGGCATCTGCACGCCGTCGATGGCGATCGACGCCGACGACGGCGTCACCGACACCGAGAGCACGACCATCTCGATGTTGGCCGTGCGCGGCTGCTGCGGCTGCGCGATCGGCGCCGGCGCCGCCAGCTCGGGCGCCGGCGCGGGCGCCGGACGATGGAACGCCACCAGCGCCGTGGTTGCCAGGAACACCGTCGCCAGCGCCGTCACCACCAGCCACGGCTGCCCGCGCCACACGCGCAGCGCGAAGCCGGGCTCGTCGGCCTCACCGCGCTCGGGCGAGATCGACGCCATCGATCCCGACGAGCGCGCACCCGGCGGCAGCGCCGCGTTGGCGCGCACGCCCGAGAGCGACACGCCGGGCAGGTTGCGCAGCGCCGACGGCGTGTGCGAAAGCGGCGGCGCGTGCGGCCCTTGCGCCAGCATCGCCGCGCCGCCGTGCTGCACCACCGACGGCGGCGCGTAACCGACGCGCGACGACGAGTGCGAGTGCGAGCGCCCCGAGGTGTGCTTGGAGTCGTGGACGGCGTCGTGCGGATCGCGAAAGTCGAGCGCCTCCAGCCGTCCGCTCTCGCCCGCCGATAGGCGATAGAGCGCGCCCTCGATGAGCGCGCGCACGCGCTGGCGCTCGGCATCGAACTCCTTGGACAAGCAGTCGGAGATGTCGCGGTGGCGCGGCGCGCCGCCGGTGGCCCACAGGTTCTGGTCGAGCGCGTCGCGCATCTCGGCGGCGGTGGCGTAGCGATCCTCGGGCCGCGCGGCCAGCGCCTTGCCGCAGACCTCGACGAGCGCGGGCGACGTCTCCGGCCGCACCGAATGCAAGGCCGGGATCTCGCCGCGCGTGAGCGCCGCCAGGATCTCGATCTCGCCCATGCCCTGCCACAGCCGCCGTCCGCTCAGCACCTCGAAGAGCACGGCGCCAACGGAGAAGATGTCGCTGCGGCGATCGGCTTTGCGCGTGAGCTGCTCGGGCGCCATGTAGTTGGCGCGCCCCTTTAGGACGCCGGTCTTGGTCTCGAGCGACGAGTCGCGCGCCTTGGCGATGCCGAAGTCGATGACTTTGGTGTGCCCCTCGAAGGTCAAAAAGATGTTGTGCGGGCTGACGTCGCGATGCACGAAGCCGAGCGGCTTGCCGTCGAAGCCGGTGAGCTCGTGCGCGTAGTCGAGCGCGGAGAGCACGTCGCGCAACACGGAAAGGGCCATGCGCTGGGGAAAGCCGCCGCGCGCGCCGAAGCGCTTGACCACGT
>DASXOU010000635.1:0-2276 GCA_036494045.1 Polyangia bacterium
AGGCAGCGGGCGATGTTCCGGGGCGGCGCAAACCGCGGGGCTCGTCTTCTCCGGAAGTTTGAATAGCCTGCCGCCTGCCGCCTGTCGCCTGTTAGGTTTTTAGGTCGTCTCGGGCGTCCAAAGCGGCTCCGTTTCGCCGCGCTCGCGCACGTTCCAGCGGCCGATGACGTAGAGCGCGTCCGACAGCCGATTCAAGTAGCGCACGCACTCGGCGTCGACGGGCTCGAGCCCGCCGAGATGCACGACCGCGCGCTCGGCCCGACGGCACACCGTGCGCGCCAGATGCAAGTACGAGCTGACCCAGCCGCCGCCCGGCAGCGTGAAGCTGCGTAGCGGCGGCAGCGCTTCGTTGAGCTCGTCGATGTCCTTCTCGAGCGCCTCGACATGGCGCGCCTCGATGCGCGGCTGCTTGGGATCGAGATCCTCGGGCAACGTCGCCAGCAGCGATCCCAGGTTGAACAGCTCGTTCTGCGCGCGCTGCAAGATGGCGTCGATGCGCGCGCGCGCGGCGTCGGGGCCGGCTTCGTCGCGGTTGGCCTTGCGCACGATACCGAGGACGGCGTTGAGCTCGTCGACGTTGCCGTAGGCCTCGATGCGCGGCGAATCCTTGGCGACCATCTTGCCACCGACGAGCGCGGTCTGGCCCTTGTCACCGGTCTTGGTGTAGATGCGGCTCAAATAGACGGACATGCCGCGCACATTAGCGCAGCCGCTGGCCGATGGCGATGCCGGCGCGCACGCGCCACTGCCCGTCGTAGTCGATGGTGCCGTCGGCGAAGAGCGCGAACGACTTGGCGAGCTGCACGTGCGCGCCGATCTGTTGGCCGAGCCGCAGATCGACCCGTGACAGCGACGACGATGCCGTCGACGCCATGGCCGCGCCGCTGGTCGCATCGAAGAGCACGACCTGTTGCGCGCGATCCATCCATTGCGCATCGAGCCCGATGAGCGACGCCGTGTGCAGCGCGAGCGCGCGCCCGAGGTGCAGCTCGTAGCCGAGGCCGGTCAAGAACTCCGCGCGCGACACCGTCGAGTAGGCGACGCCGGGGTCGGCGTCGCGCAAGCGCCCCCACGTGCCCGACGCCTCGATCGAGAAGCGCACGCCCGACGGCAAGACGAAGACCGGGCGCACGCCGATCCCGCCGCCGACGAGCACGCCGGCGACGTCGCGGTTGCCGACGAACATCTTGTCGACGCGGTCGTCGTAGCTCTGCGTGCCGATCTCACCGACGACCTCGGCGCTCAAGATGTCGATGTACTCGAGCGTCTCCTTCGCCCGCGCCACCGACGGATACAAAGCGATCGCCACCAGGCCGAGGAAGATCGTGTGTCGCATGTCCCGTATTACGGAACGGCCCGCGACGATATTCTCGGTCTACTTGACGGCTTTGAGCTTGACCGCGCCCGACTGCAGGTCGGTCCAGGCGACGGCGCGGTTGCGCCCGCCGTGCTTGGCCGAGTAGAGCGACTGGTCGGCGTGATCGATGAGCGTCTTCTGATCCTTGCCGTCGTCGGAAAAGACGGCGATGCCGAGCGAGAGCGTGCAGCCGAACGGCCCCTTCGGCGACTGGAACACCTGCTTTTGCACCTCGGCGCGGATGCGCTCGGCGAGCATGCGCGCGCCGGCGAGGTCGGTGCCCTCGAGGACGATGGCGAACTCTTCGCCGCCGTAGCGGGCCGCGAGATCCACTTTGCGCACGCAGTCGCGCACCACCGCGGCCACGCCGCGCAAGACCACGTCGCCGATCGGATGGCCGTAGGTGTCGTTGACCTTCTTGAAATGATCGATGTCGGTGAGCAGCAGCGCCTGCTTGCCGCCGGTGCGCTCGGCGCGCGCCAGCATCTCGCCGAACCGCTCCTGGAACGTGCGATGGTTGACCAGCCCGGTCAGCCCGTCGGTGGTGGCCATCTCCTCCATGCGGCCGTAGAGCTGCGCGTTGGTCAGCTTGACGGCGACGTGCGTGGCGATGACCGTCAGCATTTCGCGCTTGTCTTTGCCGAACGCGCGCGCGCGCCGCGCGGCGACGGCGAACGAGCCGACCGCCTCTTCGCGGCAGATGAGCGGTAGCACCAGAAGCGACTCCATGCCGTCGAGCCGCACCTTCTTGGTGAAGACGAGCGCGTCCTTGTCGCGGATCTCGCCGCCGGCGGGAAGGAAGTGCTTGTTCTTGACCACCATCGACGCGATGCCGGCGTTGTCGCCGAACGACAGGCCGGCCAGGCCCTTGGGCGCGTCACCGACGGCGCTGACGACGGTGTGGCGCTTTTGGCCCTTG
>DASXOU010000636.1:0-8840 GCA_036494045.1 Polyangia bacterium
TGTCAACCCGACGCACACATATGTGACCCGCCGCTTCTTCAGCGTTCAAGTGAGGCGCAACTATTGAAGATAACGGCTACTTCGAGGCTTGGAAGATGAACGGGTACGAGAACTGGACGCTGCCGCCGGACGGCGCCGGGAAGCGCCAGGTCTTGACGCGCGAGGTGATGCAGCTCGCGACCTCTTCGTCCTTCATCGTGTCGTTCTCGATCTCGGCCGACGTGACCTTGCCGACCGACGACACCTCGAACCGCAGCTGCACCTTGCCGCCGATGTTCGGGTTGCGCTTCAGCCCCGCTTCGTAGCAGGCCTTGATCGCGCCGAGCCGGCTGCGGATCTCTTTGGCGATCACGCTCGGATCGAGCGATCCGTCCACGTCCTGGGGCGCCGAGTCCTTGACCACCGCGTGCACCACGCGCTCGCCGCCGCGCTCGCCGGTGCCGACCTCGCCGGGCCCCGACGCGCGCAACGAGCCGCCGCCGCGCAGGGTGCCGGTGCCGCCCGCGCCCTTGCCGCGCAATCCGCCACCGGAGGTCGCCACGCCGACGCCGCCGACCTGCGCGAACACCTTGTCGGCGTCGCCCGAGACGTCGCCGCCCTTGACGAGGTCAGCGACGGCGCCGTTGTCGCCCTTGGCCGTCAGCATCTTGAGGACGCCCATCTTCTGCACGTCGGCCGCCAGCCGCGCGCGACGCTCGGCGGCGGCGCGCGCCTCGGCCTCGGGATCGCGCACCGGCTTCGGCTTGGCCTTTTCGCCGTGATCCTTCTTGGCGTCTTTCTTTTCCTCGTCCTTCTTCTCGTCTTCTTTTTGCGCGAGGACCGGCTTCGGCTCTTCGACCTTCTTCGGCACGATCATCTGCACGAAGCGATCGGGGATCTCTTCGATGTCGGGCTTCCGCGGCCAGTCGATGTTGCGCAGGTAGATCACGAACCCGAAGTGCGCGAGGAACGACGCCGCCACGACGGCGACGAGCATCCAATCGAGGTTCTGCATCAGCGACGAGCGCACCGACGGCGGCAGCTGCGGCCGCGGCTGCACCGGCGGCGGCGTCACGAACTGAAACAGCACCGTCACGTCGCCGATGACCACCTTGCCGCGCGAGCGGTCGGGCAGGAGCAGATGCCACAGCTCGCCCTTCTTTTGCGCCTTGCCCTGACGCAGCGCCGGCAGCGCCACGACCTGATCGCCGAGCGACACGCGCCCGTCCATCATGTCGCTGAAGTTGATCGCGTAGCCGGCGGGCGTGAGCTCGAAGATGGTGAACGTGCGCGGCAGCGCGTTCGACGCCGGCACCACGAACGTGTTGCGCGTCGATTGCCCGATGGTGACGCTCTCGCGCTTGCGCACGAGCCGCTCCTCGACGATCTTGCCGTTCTGGATGATGCCGATGCGCAGGATCTTCGGTGCGCCGTCGGGATTTTTCAGTTGGGCCATGTCGTCATCTCAGAACGGGTGCTTCGAGGCTGCCTGCAGGATCTTCGGCAGGAAGTCCTGCTTCAGGCTCTCCCAATCGTAATCCATACTCGACCGCTGGAGCACATAAAAAGCGTTCGGTTTTTGGATCTTGCCCTCGACGACGATGCCTTCGGTGATGCGGAAGATCTTCTGCCCCGAGGCCGAGCGCTCGACCTTGACCTTGGGCGCGGCCGTCGCCGAGGGCGTGCCGCTGTCCTGCGCCCACGCCACCGACGAGAAAATCAGCATCGCCGTCATGATCGCGCGCTTCATTTGTCACCACCTGATTTGCCGGCGGGCGGCGGCGCGGCCTTGGGCTGGCCGCGCTGCTGCATGCGCTGCATGCGCTCGATGCGCTTCTGCTCGCGCTCGATTCCGGTGCGCGCCTCGGCGATGTACGTGTCCGACGGATCGTCGCGCGTGAGCCGATATCCGGCGAGCTGTTTGTACTTGTTCAAATAGTTGATCGACGTGTTCAGCTTGGTCACCAGATCGGTCCCCGGCATCTGCTTGGCGTCGAGATACAAGATGCCGAGGTTGAAATAGGCGTCGGCGTAATTGGGATCGAGCTGGGTCGCGCGCTTGTACGCCGTCTCCGATTCGGCGTACTGCAGCTTGCCGCGATGGGCCGAGCCGAGGTTGTTCCACGCTTTGGGGAACTGCGGCAAAAGCTGCGTCGCCTTCTGCGCCGCTTCGAGCGCGCCGTCGTAGTTCTTGCCGAACAAGTATTGCGCGGCGAGGTTGTCCCACGCGTTGCCGTAGCGCGGATCGAGCTCGGTCGCCTTCTTGAACGCCGCCGTCGCCGAGATGCGATCGTCGTGAGTGAGGGCGATGAAGCCGAGCAGGTTGTAGCACTCGGCGTTGTTGGGATCGATCGACTTGGCGATGTCGATGATGCTGGTCGCCAGCTCGTACTTCTTCTCGTAGTAGTAGGCCTTGGCCAGGACGACCATCGCCGGCACGTAGCGCTCGTCGCGTCCGAGCGCGAGCTTGGCCTGGCGGATCGCGTCCTCGAAGCGCTGCCGCTTCAAGAAGTTCTCCGCGGCGAGCGTGTCGGGCTTGGGATCGCCCTTGGTCTCGGCGGGAAGCTGCGTCTGCGCCGCGAACGCCGGCAGCGCACACGTCAACATCATCGCCACGACGACGGCGCGCATTACGGCGACTCCAATTGCATGTCGATGCGTTCGTCCTTCACCATCGGGAACACATCCGGCTTGTACGCGTTGGCGCGCGTGCGAGCCAGGCGCGTCCATTCATTGGACACACCGAGCTCGCCGGCCTTTTGCAAGGTCACGCCGTAGCGCTTCACCGCCTCCTCATCAACGCCCGCGACCGCCTGTTCGATCTGATCGCGATAGACATCGCACGCATCTGCGCCCAATCGTTTGACTTCCGGCGGGCACGGCGCCCCGAGCAGCGCCTTGGAGAAGATCTCGTACAAGTAGCCGGTGCGGAAGTACGCCGCGAGCGTCCAGGTCGCGCGGCGGAACGCGATCACCTTGTTGTACTCGGTGACCATGTTGCCGACGTTGGTCTTGAACGCCTGGATCGACGCCGCCAGCTTCTTGCCGCCGCCCGCGATCTTGGCGTGCTCGACGGCGGGCAGCTTCTCCTCGGTCAAGATGAACGCGGCGTGCGCGGCGAACTCGGCCTGCTCGCTCGCCGGCGGCACCGTCGCGCCCTGCGCCACGATCTTCTTGTAGAGCGCCTCGGCCGCCGGCTTGTCGTGGCGCGCCTCGTCGTTCTGCGCGATGCGGAACCACGCCTCGAGCACGCGCTCGCGCCCCTTCGGATCGTTGCCGTAATACCTCACGTAGTCGTTGAAGGTCTTGTTGGCCTTGTCGTAGTCCTTCTGCTTCTCGAGGTTCACGGCGGCGCGGAAGTACGCCTCCGAGGCGTCCTCGCGCTTGACGCCCTTTTCGTTGGCGTAGCGCTTGAACAGATCGGCCGCCTTCAAATAGTTCTGATCGTTCTCGAGCAGGATGGCGGCGTTGTAGAGCGCGTCGGTGCGATGCGCCGACGCCGAGAAGCGCGGATCCTCGGCGAGCCGCAGATACGCGATCGCCGCGCGATCGAACTCGAACGCCTTCTGATAGCTGACCGCGGTGCGGAAGAGCGCGTCGTCGAGGAACTTCGACGTCGGATAATCGTTGACGATGCGCTCGTACAGCCGCGTCGCCGCCGCGTAGCGCTTGACGTTCTCGTAGGCGACGGCGGCGTTGTTGAGTGCCTTGTCGGCGTCCTCGCCATGCGGATCACGATCGACGATCTCGACGTAGAGCTTGGACGCCTCTTCGTATCTCTTCTCGGCGAAGAGGGCATCGGCCTTCTGGAACTTCACGCCCAGCGACAGCTTGCCCAGCTCGGCCGCGTTCTTCTGCGCCGTCAGCGTCGTGCCGCAGTTGGCCGCGCGCAGCCGATTGGCCCACTCTTCGATCTTGTCGAGGTTCTTCTCGATCGTATAGGTCACGAGAATCGCGTTACCGGCATTGGCGCCGATATCGTCTTTGCAATATTTCGTGACGATCGCTTCCATGCGCGGGCGCGCGTCGTCCCAATGCAGATAGCGCAGCGGGATTTCCGCAGATTTGTAGGTCATCGTCGGCACGCGCCCCGATCCCGGCACGCGCTGCACGAACACGTCGTACGAATGCTGCAGCCGCTGCACCAGCTCGGGGATCTGGATCGGCGTCACCGGCGTCTGCGTTTTTCCGACGGCGGGCAGCGGCGGCTCCGAGTACGCGCCCTTCTGCGTCAGCTCCGCGAGCGCCATCTCGTACGACTTGACCGCGTTGAAGGCCGCGTCCTCGACGTACTTGTTGTCGAGCTTCGAATCGCGCACTTTTTCGTACGCCAGCGCGGCGTCGCGGAAACGACCCGCGTAATACAAAGTCTCCGCGTACGAATACGAATATTCGTAGGTATTGCGCGAATTCGGATATTGCTCGAGATATACCTCGTAGGCCGCGGCCGCCTGCTTGTACTCGCTCTGGATCTTGTCGAGCAGCTTCGGATCGGGGCGCTTCTGCGCCGCCGCCATCTTCTTCAGGTCCTGGGCCGCCTTGTGGTGATTGACGGCCGCCGACACCAGCGCCAGCTCGGCCAGATCCTGCGCCGTCCGGATCGCCTGCTCGTTGTCGCGGTTGTGCTTGTACCACTCGGTGCCGCGCGTGTAGTTGCGCGCGAGCAGCTCGCGCTCCTCGAGCGCGTGGCCGAAATCGCGCTGGCGCTCGAACGCCATGACGATGCGGTCCTGCAGCTTCGGGTTGTCCGGGTGATAGGGCCACTTGGCGAGCGCGCGCTTGTAGACCTCGATGGCGTGGAAATACTCGGTCTCGTCGAAATAGATGTCGCCGAGCTTGGCGAAGATCTCGCGCACGTGCGGCTCGTTCTCGCGCCCGCGATAGAACTTCTCGATGCGCTCGAGCCCGGTCTCGCTGTCGTCGATCGAGTCGCCGTTCCAATCCTTCTCGGCGAACGAGATGCCGAGGTATTGCACCGACTCGGTGCGCAGGTCGGAGCCTTCGCCGCCCGACTCGGCCTTCTTCTTGTCGGAGAAGACGACCAGCTCGTCGAAGCGCTTGATCGCCTGCGGATAATCGTCGGCGCGATAATAGGACCACGCGAGCTTGTAGAGCGCCTTGTCGTAATAAGGCGAATCCTTGAAATCGAGCACGCGCGTATATGCGGCGATCGCCAATTCCAATTCCGAATTGTCGAAATGGAATTCGCCGATGCGCGTCCACGCCTCGGGCAAAAAGCGCGAATCGGCCTTCACCGGCGTGCACTCGTTATAGGGATTCTCGACCTTGCCGAGCTTGCCCTTCGACGGCGACGGCGGCGGCGGCGGATCGAGCGGCTTGTACTTGTTGTTGCAGACGAGCGCGCGCATCGCCTGCAGCGACTCGCCATCCTTGTTCATTTCGCCGAGGCACCAGCCGAGGAGGTAATAGGCGCCGTCGATCAATCGATAATGGGGAAACCGCGTGATCAAATCCTTATACAGATTGATCGTGCGCCCGTAATCGGGGGTGATCTGCGCGCCCGACGCCTGCGCCGCCTGCGTCGCGGTCAGGTATTCGTCGTTCGACTTCTCGAAATACAATTCGGCGAGCCGGAACATCGCGTCAGGAGTCCAGCGATCGTCGTTGTGATACTTGCCGAGGAAGTCCTCGAACAGCTTGATCGCCGACTCGCGCCGCGTCTTCTCGTCTTTTTCCTCGGCGTCGAGCTGTCCCTGATAGCGCTGCATGAGCGCGCGCCGCTTCTGCACGTACTCCTGCTGCACCACGTGCGCGACCGTGCCGCGGAAATCCTTGGTCGCATCCTCGAAGCGCGAGATCTCGCCCTGCATCCCGTCGAGCTCTTTGCCCGCGTCGGGGCTCGGCAAGCCGCCGTCGCCCATCGCCGTCAGCGGCAACGCGACCAACACCGCGAGCAATGCCGCGCGCGTCATGGCGTTTGCTCCGGGAATTTATCGACCGACTTGAACTCGTCGTCGAGCAGCTTGAGCTCGCGCTTGCGCTCGGCCACGAGCCGATTGGTGTTGCGCGTCGACGAATCCTTGAGCGCCCAGGCGACGTCGATGATGCCGACCTCGGCGCGCACGACGACGTTGTAGAAGCGCGTCGTCACCGCCTTGAACTGCTCGGCCATGATGCCGCCGCCGACGTCGGCCGACTCGGTCGAATAGCCGCCGAGCTGCTGCCGATAGGCGGCGACCTTGAGCTTCTCGTCCGAGACCTCGGTCATGAGGTCCTTCAGGCGCACGTCGAGCATCTGGTCGATGCGCCCGTTGAACGCGTTGACCTTGTTCTCCACGCCGTGCGCGCGATCGAGGATCGACTCGATCTGCTCGGCCTTGGCGCGATCGCCCGGCGTCAGCTGCGAGCGCACGCGCACGTCGAGATCGTGCAGCCGGCGCAACACGTCGTCGTATTTCTTGCGCAGCTCCTGCGCCAGCTGCATGTCGGCGTCGTCGACGCCCACCGACATCTTGGCGTCGTCGAGATCCTTGCGCATGCGATCGGACGCGTCGCTCTCGCCCTCGATGTCGGCGAGCGCGGTGTCGATCTCGGCCTGCGCGTTGCCCTGCTGCTCGGCCGGCAGCGTCTTCTGCACTTCGTCCTGGTAGAACTTGCGCGTCGCCACCGCCGCGGCGCGCATGCCGTTGAGCTCGGTCTGCAGCTCGACGACGCGCTTGTCGAGCTCGTTGAACTGCCCGCGCGCCCGTCGCTGCCGCTCTTCGATCGAGTCGGCGTTGACCGGCAGCGTGCGCAGCTTCTGCTCGAGCGCGTCGCGCTCGACCTCGAGCGCCTTGAGCTCCGTCTCGCTGCCGCCGATGGCGCCGATCAGCTTCGACATCTTGCCCGCCAGCGCCTCCTTGACGACCGACACCTCGTTCGACACCGCGATCGACCTGGCGCGCGCCATCGCCAATTCGGGGAACACGTTGACCCGCGCCGGCCCGGTCATCGCCTTGTCGAGCCGGCGGATGATCTCCTCCGATTCGTCGAGCGACTTGGTCAGATCGCGCTCGTCGCCGATGAGCGTCGACACGCGCTGCACCGTCTCCTCGCCCGACATCCACTTTTCCGCGATCGGCGGCAGGATGGCGGCGAGATCGAACTTCGACAGGTTCTTGGTGATGATGTCGCGGAAGTAGAGCGGCGCGTTGCCCGTCTTCATGAACGCGTCGTAGAGCTGGCGATGCACCGGCGCGTATTCGTTGCGCGTCTTTTCGAATTGATCGGTCGCCGTTTGATACGAGCTCTCGCGAATCTTGAGCTGCCCGATGAGCAGCTTCACTTCGGGGATGTCGTGCCACTCGGGCGCGTTCAAGAGCAGCAGATCGAGCGAACGCGCCGCTTTGTCGTATTCGTGGCCCTTGATGCTGACCCACGCCGATTCGTAGAGCGCCTCGTTCAGATACTCGCTCTTGAGCCCGATCTTTCCGTACTCGGTGATGGCGTTGGTGAACTGCCCGCGGTCGTAATAGATGCGCGCCAGCGCCAGGTGCGCCAGCTCGGTGATGCGCTTCTGCGAATCGGTCTTGGCCGGCGTCTTCAAGATCGTGCCGAAGGTCATGATGGCGTCGGCGAGATGCTCGCCGCCCATCGCCACCTGCGAGGCGCCGACGAAGTAGAGCGAGTGGAAATAATAGATGTGCTCGGGACCGATCTGCTTCAGCGTGGCCAGCGCCTGATCGTACTTCTGGCGGAAGAAGTAATATTTGCCCTCGACATACGGCACCGACGGCAGCTGCTTGCCCGCCGGCAGCGCGTTCAGCTTCTCGATGTAGCCGTCGACGGGCGAGTAGTCGCTCGTGTGCAGCGCCAGGTCGATGAGCCGCTGCAGCGACTCCTGATAACGCGGATTTTGCGGCCCCTGCTCCACGATCTTTTCGAAGAAGCGGCGCGACGACAGATAATCGCGCTTCAGGAACAGCGAATCGGCGAGGTAATAGAGCGCCTCGGGATAAGCCGGCGACGACGGATATTTCTCGACGACGTCGAACAGGATGATCGACGCCGCTTCGTAGTTCTTGAGCTCGTAGAGCACCTGCGCGTCGATGAGGCGGCGGTCGGCGATCTCCGGCCCGGGCGGCAGCGGCGGCTTGAGCTTGCCGTCGAGGTCGACGATCTTGGCATCGAGCTCGATGACCTTGCCGCCGAGGTTGTCGATCTCGTCGGCGTGCGCCGCGAAGCCGCCAAACGCGAACGATGCGGCCAACGCGGCCGCCAACGTCGTCCTCGACATGCTACTTCTTCGCCGGCGCCGACGACTTCGGCACGCTGTCTTTGTCGGCGATGAGCGACTCGCGGAAATCGACGGCGGGACGATCCTTCGGATCGGTCGTGACCGGGTTGCCCTTCTCGAAGCCGACGACCTTGAGCTGCAGCTGCTTGCCCTCGGGCGCGGTGAACGTGCGGCTCGACTTCGCCGTGAACTTGTAGCCCTTCAAGTACGAGAACACGCCGTAGCCGTTGCCCTGATAGATCATCTGCACCGACAGCGTGTGGTTACCGGGCGTGATCGATCCGTTGAAGACCTCGATCTCCTTCTGGTCGCCGAGCTTGCCGCTCTCGTCGGTCTTGGAATAGATCTCCTGTCCGTCGAGCGCGTAGACGTAGCGGATCGGCGTGTACATCGAGCCCATCTCGTTGCGATGGGTGATGACCGCGCGCGCGCCGGCGATGACGCCGTGGAGCACGGTCTCTTTCAAGAGGTTCAGGCGCGCCTTGGAGCGGAAGATCTGCTCCTTGAGCTCGTTGACCCGGCGCTCGAGATCGTGGAGGCGCACGGTGTACGAGCCGTTGGCGTTGGTCGTGCCCGCGGTCGCGGGATCAGTCGGCGGCGGCGGGGCCGGCTGCGGCGGCGGAGT
>DASXOU010000637.1:0-5871 GCA_036494045.1 Polyangia bacterium
TCTTCTGCCAGTTGTCCTTCACGAGCGAGATGTGGCCGAGCGTGTCCTGCGTGCCTTCGTCGTCGGGGCGGAGCTCGAGCACGCGCTCGAACGCGCGCACCGCTTCGTCCTCGCGCAATAGCTCGTCGGCGAGCAGCTTGCCCTTCTCGTAATAGAGATCGGCGCGCCGGTTCTTGTCGGTCTCGATGCCGAGCTCGAGATCGATGAGCCGAACGACGAGCTCGAAGTCGCCGCGGTCGCGATGCACGCGCCGCGCTTCGCCGAGCGCGCGCCTGACCGCCGTGTCAGCGCTGTCGCCTTCCTTGCTCGGGGCAGCGCCGCGGCCGTGGCCGTTGCCGCCGCCCTCGGTCAGCTGTGCGAGCGAGGCCAACGCGTCGGCGTTCTCCGGATCCGCTTCCAGGGTCGCCAGCGCACGAACGATCTCGGGGTTCATGGGGAGGACGATGTTACGCCAGGGAGTAAGTCCATTCAATCACCACCAAAAGCGGTAAAACCCCATCCATGGCCAACAGCTTCTGGAGCCGCGCGCCCGGACAGGAGGACGTCGAGATCGTCGGCGCCCGTCGGCGCGTCGGTCGCGACGTCTACCACTTCTTTTTGCGCGCGCCGTGGTGGATCGATCTCGCCGTGCTCTCGACGGTGTTCGTGCTCGTCAACCTCGTCTTCGCGAGCGCGTATCACCTGACCGGCGGCATCGACGGCGCGCACAGCTTCGTCGACGAGTTCTTCTTCAGCGTGGAGACGATCGGCACCATCGGCTACGGCGAGCTGCATCCGACGACGCACGCCGCTCACGCCATCGTCACGGTCGAGGCGCTCATGCAGATCTTTCTCATCGCCGTGACCACGGGCCTGGTGTTCGCGAAGTTCTCGATCCCGCGCGCACGCGTTCAGTTTTCCAAGCACCCGACCATCGGCCCCTACGACGGCGTGCCCACGCTGCAGTTCCGCATCGGCAACGAGCGCGACTCGCGCCTGCTCGAAGCGGTCATCCGCGTCGTCCTGTTCCGCACCGAGACGACCGTCGAGGGCGTGACCCTCTATCGCATGTACGACGTCAAGCTCGAGCGCGATCGTTCGCCGGCGCTGTCGCGCTCGTGGACGGTGCTGCACAAGGTCGATCGATCGAGCTTGCTCTTTGGCGCCACGCCCGAGTCGATGGCCAAGGACGAGATCGAGTTCGTGCTCACGCTCTCGGGCACCGACGAGCTCTCGGTGCAAAAGCTCCACGCGCAGAAGCGCTACGAGGCCAAGGAGATCCGCTGGGGCGCGCGCCACGCCGACATGCTGTCGGAGCGCCCCGACGGAAGGCTGCGCATCGACATGACCCAATTTCACGAGCTGGTGGCGACCAAACCTTCGGACGACTTTCCCTATGGTACAATTTAGCCGCGGTGTCCTCGCCAGCAGCACGCCAGACGCTCCTCGTCGTCGACGATGACAAGATCATCCTCGATCTGTTGTGCCGCACCTTCAAGCCGACCTACGAGGTGCATTCGGCGGGCTCGGGCGAAGAGGCGCTGAAGGTCCTCGCCGAACATCCGATCGATCTCTTGATCACCGATCAGAAGATGCCGGGGATGACCGGTCTCGATCTGATCGCCGAGGCACGGGTGCGGCGGCCGGAGATCCAGGCGATCCTTCTGACCGCGTATACCGAGCCGGAAGACCTGATCGCGGCCATCAACGAAGGGCGCGTCTATCGCTATGTGACCAAGCCGTGGAACACCTCGGACCTGGTCATCACCGTCAAGAACGCGCTCGAAGCGGTGGCGCTACGCCGCGAGCGCGATGGCCTGCTCGGCCGGCTCGAGCAGCGCCTGAAGGCGATGACCGTGCTCGTCGACATCGCCGCCTCGGCGGGCGTCTTGCAATCGCACGCGCAGGTGCTCGAGCTGACGACGCGCGCGCTGCCGCAGATCGTCCGCTTCGACGTCGCCGCCACGCTGGTGGTGCCGCCCGGGGTCGGCGGTCCCGGCCCGGCGACGATGCATCTGCACTGCGCGTCGCCCGGCGTCGCCGACGAGGCGCTGCTTTTGGCCGCGCGCGATCGCGCGCTCGACGTGTACAACCAGCTCGTCGGCGGGCAGGCGCTGTCGGCGAGCGGGATCGATCAGGACACGCTCATCGTCAACGTCTCGGGCGAGCGCATCCGCGCCGGCGATCGCCCCGAAGTTCCGCGCAGCGAGATCCGCTCGTCCTTGCACCTTCCGATCATGGCGCCGGGCGCGCAAGGCGGCGTCGTCGGCCTGCTCTATGTGGCGTCGCTGTCGCCGGGCGCGTTCACCGAGGACGACGAGCAGAACCTCGAGGTGCTGGCGACGCAAACCGCCGAGCTCCTGCGCCGCCTGTCGGCGCGCATCCTCGACGAGCGGCGCAAGATGGAGCTGATGGTCGCGTCGATGGCCGACGGGCTCATCATGACCGACGCCACCGGCGAGGTGTTCCTCATCAACCCGGCGGCGCGCCGGATGCTGGGCCTCTCCGACGGCGGCCCCGCGTCGGGTGAAGAGACCGTCACCGCCAAGTATCTGAAGGAGAAGCTCGGCTTCTACCCGTTCGATCTGGTGCGCTCGACGAGCGGCGCCGACACCTTACGCGAAGAGCTCAAGGTCAACGATCGCTTCCTGCACTCGATCGTGTCGCCGGTCAACGACACCGGCGGCGCGCCCGTCGGTGTGGTCGTGGTCCTACGCGACATCACCGAGCAGAAGGCGCTCGATCATCGCAAGGAAGAGTTCGTCAGCATCGTCTCGCACGAGCTGCGCACGCCGCTGACGTCGATCACCGGCGCGCTCGACATCATCCTCAAGCAGTACGGCCAGGGCCTCACCGACAAGCAGTCGCGCTACATCGAGATGGCGCGCGACTCGGCCGGCAAGCTCAACGGCATCGTCGACGATCTGTTGGACGTCGCCAAGGTCGAGCGCGGCAAGCTCTCGATGCGCATGGGCACGCTCGATCTGGCGGCGCTGGCGCGCGACGCCGTCGAGCGCTTCCGCCCCGCCGGCGAGCAGAAGAACATCCAGCTCGGCGTACGCGCGCCCGACGTCGGCGAGGTGCGCATCGTCGCCGACGCCGATCGCCTGACCCAGGTGATCAACAATCTCCTGTCGAACGCGATCAAGTTCACGCCCGACGGCGGACGCATCGAGGTCGACATCTTCGGCCCGCAGGTGTCGCGCTCGTTCGTCGGCCTGTCGATCTGGAACAACGGCATCTCGATCTCGGAGCAGGATCGCGAGCGCGTCTTCGACAAGTTCGAGCAGATCCAATCCTCGAATACGCGCAAGGTCGGCGGCACCGGCCTCGGCCTCGCCATCTCGCGCGGCATCGTCGAGGGCCACGGCGGACGCATCTGGGTCGAAGGCACGCGCGACGAAGAGGGCACGCGCTTCGTCGTCGCGCTGCCCAACACGCCGCCCGAAGGCGCCGAGACCGCCGCCGAGCCGCACGCGCCGTCTTCGACCTCGCGCAGCATTCTCGTCGTGGATGATGACCGCTACACGACGTACATCTTGAAGGGCATGCTCGTCGCCGCCGGCTATCGCGTGTTCCTCGCGCACGACGGCGACGCGGCGCTCGGCGCGGCGCGCGAGAAGAAGCCGGATCTCGTGACCGTCGACTTGCGCATGCCCGGCGTCGACGGCCTCGCCGTCGTCGAGATCCTCAAGCACGATCCCGACACGCGCAAGATGCCGATCGTCGTCCTGTCGGTGACCGACGATCGCGACCGCGCCGCCGCCGTCGGCGCCGACGCCTTTCTGCAGAAGCCGATCGACGCCGAGCCGCTGCTCGACTGCATCGCGCGCCTGCTCGCCGAGCGCGGCAAATCGCGCCAGAAGATCTTGCTCGTCGACGACGATCCGGGCATCCGCATGATCTGCCGCGACGTGCTCGAGAGCCAGGGCTACCTCGTGCGCGAAGCCGGCGAAGGCGAGAACGCGCAGAAGGAGGCGCGCCGCTTCCGGCCCGATCTCGTGCTCGTCGACGTGATGATGCCGGGCATGGACGGCTTCACGCTGGCGCAAAAGCTGCGCGGCGATCGCGAGACCTCGCTGACGCCGATCATCTTCTTGTCGGCGCGCGGCCAGACCGCCGACAAGGTGCGCGCGTTCAAGCTCGGCGCCGAAGATTATCTAGTGAAGCCCTTCGACAGCGCCGAATTGGTCGCGCGCGTCGAAAAAGCGCTCGCGCGCCGCGATCTCGAATTGGGCGCCTCACCGACGACGCGCCTGCCCGGCTCGCAAGCGATCGAAGCCGAGATCGATCGCCGCCTCGAATCGGGCGGCGACTTCGCTTTCTGCTATCTCGACCTCGACAACCTCAAAGCGTTCAACGATTACTACGGCTACGCCAAAGCCGACGGCGTGATCTTGCAGACCGGCGACATCGTCCGCGAGGTCGTCGCGCGCGCCGGCGGCCCCGGCGACTTCATCGGCCACATCGCCGGCGACGACTTCGTGTTCATCACCACGCGCGATCTCGCCGACCACGTCTGCATGCTGGTCATCGAGACCTTCGACCGCCTGGTCCCGCTCTACTACAACAAGATCGATCGCGAGCGCGGCTTCATCGAGACCAACGACCGCTACGGCGTCCTGCGCCGCTTCCCCATCATGAGCATCTCCATCGCCTGCGCCACCCGCGCCGGCCGCAACATCGTCAGCCACAGCGACCTCTCGGCCGCCGCAGCCGAGCTCAAACAGCGCGCCAAGGCGATCGCCGGCTCCGCCTACGTCCGCGACGGCAACGTCATCTTCCCCCGCACCGCCGCCCACAAAGCCGGCTGACGCGCCTAGCGCAGGCGCATCAAAAACGTGAGCGGCTCCCGCACCGGCACGCGCGACGTATACGGATCCGCACCGACGAGCCCGATGTGCTGCGCAGCGTTCTGAAGCAGGTAATTCCGCGCGCGCCGCACTTCCGTCGGCGTCCGCAAGACGTGCCCGTGATAGCGATCCTCGAGCACCTTGCCGTGCCGCCGCATCACGCGATTGAGCCCCTTGGCCACCCTCACCCCGAGCCCATTCATCCCGCGCGACAACGACCGCTCATCCCGCGCCTCGACGAGCAGATGAACATGGTTCCCCTGCACCGAATAATGCACGAGCCGAAACCCAAACCGATCACTGCCGCCCCAAAAGGCCCGCGCCAGCGCCCCAAAACATCGCCGCGTTCTTAGCTTCCACACGCCTTCACACATCCGCCAAGTCACGTGCACCGGAAACCGCGCCGTCAACACCGGCCGCGCCCTATGACGCACGCCCGCACGCTCCCGCACGCGCTTCCGCCCCGCCCCCTCCCTCGCGCCACCCCAAGTCCGAAACCGAAACCCAACCTGCTTCATCTTGATTAGGCATCTTTACCACGACTGCACCACGATTGCAAGCCCAAACGCACCCGCCGAGGAAGCGGTGCGTAAGACACACGACCGGTGGCTACGAGCACCACCGTCAAGAACCGCCGGCTTCGCGATCAGGCCAGCGCCGCACAGGAGCGTGCCTTCACTGTCACCGCCCGCACGGCTCGAGCACAGCCGTTGCGCAGGACCCCGCCCCGTCATTGCAATGGCAGCGTGGAAATCCCCCACCACCGATCGGCATCAAGCACAGTTCAGGATCGACTCCACGACGCCATCTCCACGCCCACGCTTCATTCCAAACAGCCTGTGGGACGGCCTCCGGCCTCTTTTTGTGGATAACTCACCTCACTTACCCCCCGGCCCTCCCGTCGAGTTACCCACAAAAACGCCCCCAGGCTTTACCAAAGCCCTCGCCTTTAATTTGTTTTGCGGAGTTCAGATTTCGGAAGCGGCGAGAAGGGCTGCGACGCCGGTCGCGCGTTCGCTTGCGTGCTACATTTCGCCCC
>DASXOU010000638.1:0-2465 GCA_036494045.1 Polyangia bacterium
CCCTTGAGCCACGGCGAGTAGATGTGCCCGACGAACGCCGCCAGCGCCGTCGCCGCCGCGACGTTCGATCCGAGCCGCAGCCACAACGCCGCCGCCGTCGGCAGGTAGGCCTTGGCCGTGTCGAGCAGCAGCACCACGACGCCGATCTTCTTGCCGAGCGCGCGCGCCGCGTTGGTGGCGCCGATGTTGCCCGAGCCGACCTTCTTCAGATCCACGCCGCGCGCGCGAGCGAGCAGCACGCCGAACGGGATCGATCCGAGCGCGAACGCCGCGACGATGAGGCCGATGACCAGCGGATCTCCCGTCGACGGGATGACGTCGTAGAGCATCAGCCCACCAGCGGCAGCTGCGTCTGCCGCGTCCAGAACGCGCGCACGTCGTCGAGCGCCTGCGTGCGTGGACAATCGGCAGGCAGGCCGGCGAGCACGCGCCGCCCGTAGGGCTTGGTCACCGCGCGCTTGTCGAGGAGCGCGACGACGCCACGATCGCCGCGATGACGGATGAGCCGCCCGAACCCCTGCGCCAACGCCAGCGCCGCGCGCGGGACGTGATAGTGGACGAACGCGTCCTGCCCCGCGTCCTCGAGCAGGCCCGCGCGCGCCGCCACCAGCGGATCATCCGGCGGCGAAAACGGCAGCTTGTCGATCACCACGAGCGAGAGCGCCTCGCCGACCACGTCGACGCCTTCCCAGAAGCTCGCCGTCGCGAACAGCACCGAGCCGACGCGCCGCTTGAACTCCTCGACGAGAAGATGCTTCGGCTTGTCGCCTTGCAGCAGCACCGGCTGCGTCAGCTTGGGCGCCAGGAGCGTGTGTACCCGCTGCATCATGCGGTGGCTGGTGAACAAGAGAAACGCGCGCCCGTCGGTGATGCGCACCAGCTCGTGCATGCGCGCCGCCGCCGCTTCGACGAACGCCGGATCGTTCGGCTCCGGCAGATCCTTCGGCACGTAGAGCAGCGCCTGCCGCGCGAAGTCGAACGGCGACGCCAGCCGCTCCTCCATCGCCGACTCGAGCCCGAGCCGCGCGCGCACGAACTCGAAGCTGCCCGCCGCCGTCAGTGTCGCCGAGGTGAAGACCGACGCCTCGACGGCGCCGAGGAGCTTGTCGCGAAAGATGGCGCTGATGTCGACCGGCGACGCGTGCAGGAGGACCGTGCGCCCGCGCGTCTCCGCCCAGAAGACGTGGCGCCGATCGTACTTTTGCGCGCCGTCGACGAGCAGCGCCAGATCGTCGCGGATCGCCCGCGCGCGCCGTTTGAGCGCCCCCGCTTCGTTGCCGCCGTCCGTCATCTCGACGCCACGCGCCGTGCCGAGCGCCGCTTCCAGCTCCTCGAGCGCCACGTCGAGCGCGTGCGCCGACTTCTCCGGCTCGCCCGACCAGGTCGCGCCGTCGACGGCCGCTCGCTCGCCCTTGCCGCCGAGACGCCGGCGCAAGGCATCGAACAATTGATCGGCGCGCAGATCGACGTGCGCGTTGATCGACATCAATTTGTCGGGCGCGGTGCCCTGCGCCACCGCGCGTCCGACGTCGCGCACGATCGCCATCAGGCGCAGCGACGACACGCCCACGCCGAAATAATCGGTGGCCACGTCCTCGAGCTGGTGCGCCTCGTCGAAGATGACCGCTTCGTACGGCGGCAACAGCTGCACGTCGGGCCATTTTTCGCGCAGCGCCAGATCGGCGAAGAACAAGTGGTGATTCACGATCACCACGTCGGCCGCGTAGGCGCGCCGCCGCGCTTGCGTCACGAAGCAGCGCTCGAAATATTTGCAGCGCTGCCCGAGCCGCGTCTCCTGCGTCGGCGACACGTCACGCCACGCCGGCGAATCGTCGGCGAGGTCGGGCAGCTCCGCGCGATCGCCGGCCTCGGTCGCGCCCGCCCACACGCGAATCGCGTCGAGCGTGGACTCCAAGTTCCCGTCGAGCGAGAGGGACGCCTGCCGCGCCACGTGCTCGTGGAAGCGCCGCAGGCACAGATAATTCGAGATCCCCTTCATGCACGCCGCGGTGAACGGCCGCCCCAGATGCTCTTGCAGGAGCGGAATGTCCTTCTTGAAGATCTGCTCCTGCAGGTTCTTCGTCCCCGTCGACACCACGACCTTGAGGCCGCTCTCGATCGCGGGCACCAGATACGCCAGCGTCTTGCCCGTCCCCGTCCCCGCCTCGACCAGCAGCGGCCGCCGCCGCGCCAACGCATCGGCCACGCGCTCGGCCATCTGCACCTGCGACGGCCGCGTCTCGTAGCCGGCGATCGCGCGCGCGAGCACGCCGCCCGGCCCGAGGATATCGCCGACGCTGCTCATCGCGCGTTCACTTGCCGCGCGCCGCCTTCTCGTCGAGCCCGCTCGTACCCGCGCGCCGATGCAGCTCGCGCGCGACGTCCTCGAGCGACACGTCGCGCGCCGCCAGCCCGACCAGCGCGTGAAAGAACAGATCGGCCGCCTCGGCGATCACGCGCTCCTT
>DASXOU010000639.1:0-21735 GCA_036494045.1 Polyangia bacterium
GGCGCGCTCTATCCGGCGCATACCCGAGCTTGACACCCTCCGCGAAATCCTTTCACGAAGGTTCGTGCAATTCGAGTAAGCGTCAGAACTAGAACATTACAGTTAGGCAGGTGTCTGAGATTACGAAACATTCTTCGCCCGCTGCCTTGACGAGAGTGCAACCTGGACGCTACAATCAAGCTCTCGAATGTCCTTCCAGCCCGTGTCCTTTGGAAAGTACGAGCTCGTCTCTCGCCTCGCGGCGGGCGGCATGGCCGAGATCTTTTTGGCTCGTACGAAGTCGATCCAGGGATTCGAGAAGTACCTCGTCATCAAACGCATCCTTGGACATCGCACGCAGGATCCGGAGTTCGTGCGCATGTTCCTCGACGAGGCGCGCGTCGCTGCCACCCTCGATCATCCGAACATCGTCCAGATCTACGACGTCGGCCACGTCGACAACGAGTACTTCATCGCGATGGAGTACCTGCGCGGGCACAATCTCATCGAGATCGTGCGCGCGGGGGCGAAGCTCGGCTACGCCAAGCCGCCGCTCGAGCACGTCGTCTCGATCCTCACGCAGTGCTGCGCCGGTCTGCACTACGCGCACGACAAGCGTGACTTCGAAGGCCGCAGCCTCGAGATCGTTCACCGCGACGTGACGCCGCAAAACGTCGTCGTCAGCTTCGACGGCAGCGTCAAGGTCGTCGACTTCGGCATCGCCAAAGCGGCGACCCGCGAAGTTGAGACACTCGCCGGCACGCTCAAAGGCAAAATTGGTTATATGTCGCCCGAGCAGTGCCGGGGCGCGCCCGTCGATCGGCGCAGCGACATCTTCGCCGTCGGCATCATCTTGTTCGAGCTGACGACGGGCAAGCGGCTCTATCACGAGCGCTCGGACTTCGACACGCTCAAGAAGATCATCGAAGGGCCGGTGCCGTCGCCGCGCGATCTCTTGCCGTTCTATCCGGCGTTCTTGAACGCGATCGTCGTGCGCTGCTTGCAGAAGAACGCCGACGACCGTTATCAGACGGCGCGCGATCTTCACTCCGATCTCGACGCGTTCGCGCGCGACAATCAGCTCGTCACCGGCACGGTGCCGCTGTCGCAGTATATGGAGCGCATCTACGCCGACGAGCTGGCGACGCACAAGTCGGCCGACGCGGCGGCGATGGCGACGGCGGCGCAAGTGACGATGACGGGATCGTCGTCGTCGTATCTCGGCGAAGCGTCGCGGCGCACCTCGTCGCCGATGGCGACGCCGTTGGCGGCGGCGCGCAAGCAACACTTCCTGCGGCTCGGGTTGCAGGCGGCGATCGCCGTCATGCTCGTGTTGCTCGGCGGTGGCGTCGTCTTCTGGAAGACCAAGCACGACGATGTTTCACGGCAAACAGCGGCGCCGCTGACGGCGGCGGCGGCGGTTCCGGCGGCGCAACCGGTTGCGGTGGCGCCGGGAGCGGCGGTCGCGCCGAAGGCCGGAGCGCCGGCGGCCGCGGTGCCACCGACGGGAGCGGCGGTGGCGGCGGCGCCGGTGCCGAGCGCGCCGGCGCATTCGCGTCCGGCGGCGCGGCCGGGCGACGCGCACATCACCGTCGCGTCGGAGCCGCGCTGCGAGCTACTCGTCGACGGCGTGCCCTATGGCGCCACGCCGCTCATCGATCTCGCGGTGCCGGCGGGCAAGCACACCATCGTGCTGTTGAACTCGGCGGCGAACGTGCGCGAGACCAAGAAAGTGCAGCTGCGCGAGGGCGAGCTGTGGACGCGCTCGTTCTCGTTCGAAGGCGGCAAGGCGACCGAGCAGAATGGATTGTCGCCGAAGATGCTGGCGGGTCACGAGGCGGCGGTGGTGCCGAAGGCCGAGACGCCTGCCGTCGCTGCGGTGGTGCCGCGCGCGGCCGCGCCGGTGGCGGCGGCTCCGCATCCGACGCCGGCGCCGGCGCAGACCGCTCCGACGACGGCGCCGCGTCCCGTAGAGGGCGCGGCCTCGGGAGCCAAGCCGGCGGCGGTGGCGTCGATGGCGCCGCCGCAGAGGCCGAGGAACGTGGCCGCGCGCACGCTCGACAGCCAGCAGGTCTATCACCCGGAGCCGTCGCTGCCGGCGATCGTACGCGTCCAGCGCAGGGGCACCGGTGACGCTCGTTTCGCTGCCAAGGTTTGCATCGGTAACGATGGTCGCGTGTATCAGGTGAACGTGCTGTCGAGCATCCCCGGCGGCGACGACGCCATCGTCAGCACCATCAAGCAGTGGACCTACAAGCCGCAGCCCGTCTCCGTCTGCACCGTGCAGAACATCGTCTTCGACCTGCAGTAGCCAAACCCGCCTTTCCGATCTAAGCTTTAGCTCCCTTTTGTATCGGTGAGGCGTGGCGAAGCAGAGCCTTCTACTCGTTGACGGAGACACGAAGAGTCTTCGCGTTCTCGAAGTCAGCCTCAAGAAGGCCGGATTCAACGTCACCACCGCAGTGAACGGCGCGGACGCGCTCGCCAAGGTCGAGACGTCGGCGCCGGACCTCATCATCTCCGACACCAAGATGGCCGAGATGGACGGCTTCGAGCTCGTCGAGCGGCTCAAGCAGAACGCCGACTGGGCGACGATTCCATTCATCTTCCTGACCTCGCAGTCCGACGTCGAGGACAAGATCCGCGGGCTCGAGCTCGGCGTCGAGGACTACCTCACCAAGCCCATCTACATCAAAGAGATCGTCACGCGCGTGAAGATCTTGCTGCAAAAGAAGCAGCGCGTGGCGCTCGAGGACGGCAACAAGCGCGAGTCGCGCACCAAGTTCGCGGGGCAGCTCTCGGACATGGCGGTCGTCGACTTGATCCAGACGATCGAGATCTCGCGCAAGTCGGGGGTCATCCACTTCACGCATCCCGACGGCAAGCGCGCGGCGATCTACTTCCGCAACGGCAAGGTGATCGACGCGGAGCTGGGACGGCTCGGCGGCGAGGAGGCGGTCTATCGCCTGCTGGTGTGGGGCGAGGGCGAGTTCGAGGTCGAGTTCAAGAACGTCCGGCGCAAGGACGTGATCGAGCTGTCGTCGCAGGGCTTGTTGATGGAGGGCATGCGGCGCGTCGACGAGTGGGGGCGCCTGTGCGAGCAGCTGCCGCCGCTCGAGACGGTGTTCGAGGTCGACTATCGCGAGCTGGCCGAGCGGCTGGCGGAGATCCCCGACGAGATCAACGGCATCCTGCGGCTCTTCGACGGGCGGCGGGCGTTGATGCAGGTCGTGGACGACTGCGATTTTTCGGATCTCGAGGCGCTCAACGTCGTCTCCAAGCTCTATTTCGAGGGGCTGATCTACGACGCGTCGACGGGGAATGCGCCGTCGGAGGCGGACGGTTCGGATCAGCCGGATCTCGAGGGTTGGCTGCAAGAGCCGCAGATGCCGACCGAGGCGCCGGCCGCGGCGCCGGCGAGCGCGGCTGCAGCGCCGCAGGCCGAGGCGCCGATGGCGGCGGAGCCGACGGCCGCGGCGGTGGTCGTCGTCGAGCCGCCGCCCCCCGCGATGACGACGAATGCGGCGTCGACGAACACGACGTCGACGAACACGGCGGCGCCGATCGCGGCCGAGGCGACGGCGGCCGTCGACGAGGAGAAGCGCGACGCGCCCGACGGCTGGGGCGGCATGTTCGACGAGCCGGCGGCGGTTGCGGGCGATCCGCTGCTCGCGGAAGCGGCGCGCCTGGAGAACCAGCTCGCGGGCGACATGGCGGAAGAGCCGCGCACGGCGGCGGCCGCGCCGGCGGCGGCGAAGGCGCCCGAAAAGGAAGTGGAGCGCGCCGTCGAGAACCTGCCCGAGAAACCTGCCGAGCGGCCACAGACGGCCGAGGGCGTGGTGTTGCCGTTCCCTACGGCGGAGCCGCAGCGGCTCGGGCGCGTCACGCTGCGCAAGATACCGCGCGTGCCGCTGCCGCATTCGCCGAACGACACGTTGCAGCCGGTGGCGGGCGAGACGGCGACGGCGACCGCGCCCGAGCCGGAGATCGACGACGCGCCGCCGGTGGTGTTGTCGCCGGATTTGGCGTCGGAGCGGCCGGCGCCGGCCGACGCCGAGGATGAGTTCGACGATCCGTCGGCGACGCCGCTGCCGTCGCCGATGCCGCCGCCATTCGACCACCATCCGGCGGTGCTGAACGCCGAGGGCGGGCCGCTCGAGGTGCGCGCGCCGTCGACGCCGGCGACCGTCGAGGATGACGACTACGACGACGAGGTGCCGTCGCGCCGCGGGCTCCTCATCGGTGCCGGCGTGTTCGCGCTCGCCGCAGTGGCGGGCGTGGTGTTCTTCGTCGGCGGCGGCAGCGGCAAGCCGACGGGGCCGACGCAGACGCCGCCCACCGTCGAGAGGAAGAGCTCGCTGCCGGCGGTTGCGGCGGCCTCGTCGGTCGACATGGCAGCGGTATCGCCGATCGCGCGGCCGCAGGCGGACATGGCGGCGATGCCCGCGGTCGTGGTCGCGCCGTCGGGCGTGTCGCCGTCGCCGTCGGGCGCGACGGCGTCGCCGGGCGAGTACGCAGCGCTGCTCGCCGAAGGCAAGAAGCTCTACGACAAGGGGCAGGCGAAGAAGGCGATGGTGCCGCTCGAGAAGGCGGTCGCGCTCAAGGCCGACGGCGACGAAGCGCTGGTCGTGCTCGCCAACTGCTACCTCGACCGGGGCAACATGGAGAAGGCGCTCGCCGCCGCGCAGCTGGCAGCCGCGGCCAACGGCAACAACGCCGACGCCTACGTCGTCATCGGCGCCGTCGAGCAGCAAAAGGGTCACAACGCCGAAGCGCGCAGCGCGTACGAGAAGTACTTGAAGCTCGCGCCGAAGGGCCAGTTCGCCGGCGACGTGCGCTCGATCCTGGCCTCGCTGCACTAGGGCTGTCCCGCAATGATGGACCGAGCCAGGCCGAGCGAGGAGCTGCGATCGTGAGGAGCGACGACGGAAGCTGCTGGCGGCAACTGACGGAGGAGCGACGAAGCGAGCGCGGCCCGCAGCCGGCCTGGCGACGGGAACCATTGCGGGACAGCCCCTAAGTGCTCGTCCTTGGGCTCGAGTCGTCGTGCGACGAGACGGCGGCGGCGCTCGTCGAGGACGGCGTGCGCGTGCGCGGCGATGCGGTGGTGTCGCAGGTCGAGGTGCACGCGGAGTGGGGCGGCGTGGTGCCGGAGATCGCGTCGCGCCATCACGTGGTGAACCTGGTGCCGGTGATGCGCGCGGCGCTCGAGCGCGCGGGCGCGCGGCTCGATGACGTCGACGGGATCGCGGTAACGCGCGGGCCGGGGCTGGTCGGGGCGCTGCTCGTCGGCGTGCAGGCGGCCAAGGCGATGGCGTGGGCGCGCGCGCTTCCGCTCGTCGGCATCAATCATCTCGAGGGGCACTTGTCGGCGGTGTGGCTCGATGGGGAACGCGGACCGGCCTTTCCGCATCTGGCGCTGCTGGTGTCGGGCGGACACTCGGAGCTGGTGATCGTGCGCGATCACGGCGTCTACGAATTGCTCGGCGCCACGCGCGACGACGCCGCCGGCGAAGCGTTCGACAAGGTCGGCAAGATGCTCGGGCTCGGCTATCCGGCGGGACCGACCATCGATAAACTGGCACAAACAGGCGATCCGAGCGCGTTTACGCTGCCGCGGCCGATGCGCGGGCGCGGGCTCGACTTCAGCTTCTCGGGGATGAAGACGGCGGTGCTGACGATCGTGCAGCAGCAAGGTGTGCCGGCCGGGCAGGCGCTCGCCGACTTGTGCGCGAGCTTTCAGGCGTCGATCGTGGAGCAGCTGGTGCGAAAAACGCGCGCGGCGCTCGAGGAGCACGGCCTGCCGCAGCTGCAGGTCGCCGGCGGCGTCGCGGCCAATCGCGGCTTGCGCGCGGCGGTGGGCGCGCTCTGCGACGAGCTTGGCGTCGAGCTGTTCGTGCCGTCGCCGGGGCGCTGCACCGACAACGCGGCGATGATCGCGGCGGCCGGCTATTGGCGCCTTTTACGCGGCGAGCGCGCGGATCTCTCGCTCAACGCCACCGCTTCCTTGCCGCTCGCATGAGCGCGAACGCGCACGCGCTCATCCAGAAGTACGGGCTGCGCGCCAAGAAGAGCTGGGGACAGAACTTCCTCGTCGACGAGCGCGCCTATCGCGAGATCGTGCACGCCTGCGCTATCGGCGACGGCGATTGGGTGGTCGAGATCGGCGCGGGGCTGGGCACGCTGACGGCGCGGCTGGCGGCGACCGGCGCGCACGTGGTTGCCGTCGAGCGCGAGCGCGACATGCTCGAGGTCTTGCGCGCCGAGCTCGGCGGCGACGCGCGCATCGAGGTGGTCGAGGCCAACGCGCTCACCTTCGACTACGCGGCGGTGGCGGCGCGGGCCGGGCGGCCGCCGGTGATCGTGGGCAATCTGCCGTATCAGATCGCGTCGCCGATCTTGTTCCGGCTGCTGGAGACGCCGGCGCGCCTCCAGCGCATCGTCGTGATGCTGCAGAAGGAGATGGCCGATCGCATCGTCGCGCCGCCGGGCGAGAAGGCCTACGGCGCGCTGTCGGTGATGGTGCGGTTCTACGGCGAGCCGAAGCTGGTGTGCCGCGTGCGCGCGGGCGGATTCGTGCCGGCGCCGCGCGTCGATTCGGCGGTGCTGCGCATCGTGCCGCACGAGAAGCGGCTCGACGTCGACGACGGCGAGTTCTCGCGCGTGGTGCACGCCGCGTTCGGACAACGGCGCAAAACGCTTCGAAACGCGCTTTCTGCGGCGTTTGATGCGGGTGCCGTCGATCGCGCGTTGGCGGCCACGAGCATCGACGGCGTGCGCCGCGGCGAGACCTTGTCGGTCGACGAGTTCGCCGCGCTCACGAGGGCGCTTCATGCCTGAGCTGCCCGAAGTGGAGATGGTGGTGCGCACGCTGCGGCCGCGGCTCGTCGGCGAGCGCATTCGCGGCGTCGAGACCAGCGGGCTGCCGTTGCGCGCGCCGGTCGATCGCAAGGCGCTCGAGCGCGCGTGTGTGGGCGCGCGCGTCGTCGGCGTGCGCCGCATCGGAAAATATTGGCTGGTAGATCTGTCGTCGAAAAGCGTGCTCCTCGGCCACCTCGGCATGAGCGGGCGGCTCGTGTTCGCCGACGAAGACGCGCCGCGCGCGCCGCACACCCACGCCATCTTTCATCTGCATAAGGGGCTCGATCTTCGCTACGTCGATCCGCGCCGCTTCGGCGTCCTGCGCGCCTACACGGCTGCCGACGCGGCGACGTCGCCGGAGCTGTCGGTGCTCGGCGTCGATCCGCTCGACGCCGCGTTCACGGTGCCCTATCTCGCCGCCGCGCTCGGCAAGTCGAAGCGCGACCTCAAAGCGTTCCTCATGGATCAGTCGCGCGTCGCCGGCCTCGGCAACATCTACGTCTGCGAGGCGCTGTGGCGCGCCGAGCTGTCGCCGAAGCGGCGCGCCGATCGCGCGGTCAAGCGCGCGCCGGCGCTGCACGAAGCCATCGTCGCCGTGCTCAGAAGCGGCATCGAGAACCGTGGCACCAGCTTCAGCGACTACGTCGACGCCGACGGCGTTTCCGGCGGAAATCAGCACGCGCTCGCCGTCTATGGCCGCGAAAAGGCGGCCTGCCGGCGCTGCGGCGCCGCGCTGCGTCGGGTCGTACAGGCCGGACGTTCCACGTTTTTCTGCGCGCGCTGCCAGAAATAGCCGATTCCGTAGATCGAAACCGAGGGCGGCTGCGTAGATTGAATCGTGCCGTCGCTTCAGTTACGATCGAGAGCCGCTGGGTTCTGGCGACGGCCGCCGCGAGGGGAGTTGGTGCGGGACGACTCGGACGAGTCGCTGATGTTGCGCTATCGCGACGGTGACGTGCGCGCTTTCGAGCTGCTTGTCACGCGCCATCGCAAGCCGCTCTACAATTTCATCCTGCGCTTCGTGCGCGACACGGCGCAGGCGGAGGACGTCACGCAAGAAGCATTTCTCAGGCTGGTCAAGGGCGCCGACGCGTACGAGCGGCAGGCCAAGTTCACGACCTGGCTGTACACGATCGCGCGCAACTTGTGCGTCGATGCGTCGCGCCGCGGCAAGCATCGCAAGGCGGCGTCGCTCGATGCGCCGCTGAGCGATGATGACGGCGCCTCCTCGCTGCTCGATCTTCTGCCCGACGGAACGGCGGGCGTCGATCGGCAGGCGCAGAGCCGCGAGCTCGGGCTCCGGTTGCGTCAGGCGATCGAGGCGTTGCCCGATGAGCAGCGCGAGATATTCTTGTTGCGCGAAGTGGCCGACCTGCAGTTCAACGAGATCGCGAACGTGGTCGGATGTCCGGAAAATACGGTGAAGTCGCGGATGCGCTACGCGCTCGAGAAGCTGCGCGAAGCGCTCGAGGAGTATCGCGACCTCGCCAGGGCCGTGCAGTGATGAGCGAGACGACGACAAATACGAGCGGCGCGTGCGAGCTGGTGCTCGACTACGTGTACGGCGAGCTCGACGAGGGCAAGAAGCGCCTGTTCGAGGAGCACCTGCCGACCTGCGCGCGCTGCCAGCAGGAAGTGGCGTCGTTCGGGCGCGTGCGCGCGGCGGTCAAGCGCGTGATGCCGTCGGTGGAGCCGTCGGCGTCGCTGGGCGGCGGCGCGCTGCACGCGCAGCTCATGCATGCGGCCGCGCAGCGTAAGCCGCGGCGGGGCGTGCTGCTGGCGTTCCCGCGCAAGATCATGCAGCACCCGGCGCTGTCGGCGGCGGCGATGTTCGCCATCGTCGGTGGGGCGATCGCGTTCAATTGGTCGCGCAGCAAGATGGCGATGCCGGAGAAGTCGGAGCCGGCCGCGTCGGATACGGCGGCGGCGAATTCGCCGAAGCCGACGGAAGTGACGACGCCGGAGCCGGCGGCCGAGCCGACGCTGGGGTTCAAGAACAAAGAGCAGGATCAGAACGAGCCCCTGCTCGACAGCAAGGGCGCGGCGGCCGACAAGTCGAAGCTCGCGCTGCAGACGGCGACCGGCGACTACACCGTGCAGCAGCCGGTCGCGCATCACGCGCTGGCGACGACGGGCGCGCCCAGGAAGGAAGCGGCGCCGGCGCGCATGAAGAGCATCTCCGTCGACGGCAAGTTCGGCGGGCGTAAGCACGATGGGCTCGCCGATCTGTCGAAGGACGAGGACGACGCGAACGGGCTCGCCGGCGCCGATCGCGGTTTTGCCGGCGGCGTGGTCGGCGGTGGCGGCGGGCGCGCGTCGACGAACGCCAACGTCAAGTCGTCGGCGCCCGAGGAGATCGGCCGCACCGTCGCCGAGAAGGCGCCGGCGCGCGACGACGAGGCGGAAGGATCGGCCAAGCGGCGCAGCTACGATGCGCCGCCGAGCGCGACGGCACCGGCGGCGGCGGCGGCGCCGAAGCCGGTCACGATGTCGCCGGCGCCAACCATGCCGACGCAACAGCAAGTGGGATATCGCGCGCAGTCGGGACCGTCGGGCGGCGCGGTCGCGGTGGCCAAGCCGTCGTCGGCGCGCAACTACGATGGGTTGCGCAAGCAGGCCGACGAGTGGGCCAAGACCGGCCGCTGCGACGAGGCGATCAAGGCCTACGAGGAGCTGCGCAAGTCGTCGCAGTACATCTCGCCGACGGAGCGGGTGCATTGGGTGCACTGCTTGAGCGAGAGCGGGCGGCAGGAAGAGGCGGAGAAGCGGCTCGACGAGCTCAAGCAGGAGAAGCGCGTGACGCCGGCGCAGCTGCAGGACGCCGAGCGCGAGGTGAACGACACGCACCGTCGCCTGCCCGAGCCGAAGAAGGCCGCTAAGAAGGCGCCGCCTGCGGATCGCGCGCCGGCGTCGACCGAGGCGCAGCAGTCGCGCGAGCGTCCGAACGAGGCGCCGCCGCAAGCGGCTCCGCCGGATTCGACGAACACGAAAGTGAAGCCGACGCAGTCGTACTGAAGAGCGCGAGCTGCGGGCGATCGTCGGGGACGTCCCACCACGGATCGAATTTCTTGCCCAACAGATCGCGCGCGAAGTCCCACGGCCACGAGCGGCGCGCTTCGGGCGGCAGACGCTTGTGGCGCTTGATGTACGCGCGCAGAAACGCGCGCGTCGGTGCGTTGCAGTAGCCGCCGCCGGCGCCGACGAGCTCGTCGCCGAACTCGGGCGCGTAGCGGCGGCAGATCTTGCGGAACAGCTCGTCGCGACGGACCTTGGCGACGATCGACGCGGCCGCGACGGCGGCGTGCTTGAGCTCGCCGTGATCGAGCGCCTCGAGCTGCGGCCAGCGCGCCTGCAACGGGCGGAACAGGCGCTCGCCGTCGCACACGATGCGCCGCGCGGCGGGCGCGCGCTCGATCAAGTAGCCGGCGCGCTCCTGCTCGAGACGATTGAGCCCGTTGTCGCGGCAGCGGCGATCGATCTCGTCGACGTCGACGACCATGATGGCGACGTGGTCGGCGCACTCGAGGATCTTGGGGATGAGACGCGTGCGCTCCTGGTGCGCGTTGGCGCCGGCGAACGCTTTTGAGTCGGTGACGCCCGAGCGGGTGAGCGCGGCGGCCTTGCGCGGGCGCAAGGCGACGCACGCCATCACCATCGGGCCGAGGATGGGGCCGCGCCCTGCTTCGTCGATGCCGAGGATGAGCTCGTCGTGGATGAAGGGCGCGGGCATTACGAGAGCGAATCTAGCGCGATCGCGATCTGTTCGACAGGGGCAATCAGGCGCTCTTCGATCTCCAGGCGATCGAGCTCGACGCCGGTGCGCAGGCGCTGCAGGCGCGTCAAGAGGCCGCCGTAGAAATGCTCGGCCCAGCGGCGCAGCGGCGCGCGCAGCTCGGCTTCGGCGACGTCGTCGCTCCAGGGCGCGTCACGCTCCAGCGCGCGCTGGATCTGCGCTTCAGACAATTCGAGCTTGGGCAGGACGCGCGTGAAGAAGTCGTCGACGCGGCCGCCGCGCAGGTAGCCGCGCGCGAAGGCGCGGAAGCGGCCGAAGACCTGCTCGCCCAGCAACGACAATTCGGCGTCGAAGCTGGTCGCCGGATCGTCGACGGCGCGCACGACCGCGATGGCGCGCTCGGCCTCGGCTTGCGCGCGCGCGCGGCCGGCGTCGAGCAGCGCGCCCAGGCGCTCGTCGAGGAGCTGGATCAGAAAGTCGCGATCGGCGGGCGCGGCTTCGTTGCTGCCGAAGGGCCAGCGGCGCGGGCGCACGAAGTCGAGCACCTCGCGCGCGCAGGCGGCGTAGACGGCGTCGGCCGCTTCATTGAGGCGGCGTCGCTCGGCGACGATGAAGTCGCGCTCGAAGGCGAGCCGCTCGGCGCGCACGTTGGCCTCGGCGGTGGCGATGGGCTCGAGCGCGCGGCGATCGAGCGCGGCTTGCCCGACGGCACGGGCCTGCGCGATCAGTTGGCGGAGGCGCAAGGTCGCCGCTTCGCGCTTGATGGCGCGCGCGCGCGAGAAGAAGCGCTCCTCGAGCGCCGCGGCCAGCGCCGGATAATTCGACGCCGCCAGTTGCGCGTCCCGGTGCTCTGCGGCGGGCGCCGCCTTGCGCGCGAGCAGCGCCTGCCGCGCGGCGAACGGCACGATGGTCTCGAGGTGCTCGCCGAGCGCGCCGCGCACGTGATCGACGATGCGCGCGAGCTCCTCGGGCGAGCAGCGATCGATCTTGTTGATCACACCGAGGATCTTCTTGCCCGCCGCCTTGATCTTGCCGAGCGCTTCGCCCTCGGTCGCCTTGGCCGCCTGGTCGACGGTGAACAGCCACAACACCGCGTCGGCCTCGGCGATGAACTTGCGCGCCGTCTGTTCGTGCTCGGGATGGATCGAGTTGAGCCCGGGCGTGTCGACGACGTTCACGCGTTGCAGCGTCTCGAGCGGATAGAGCACCTCGACGACGCGAATGCGCTTGGCCTCGGCGGCGTCGAGGCCCTTGAGCAGCTTGGGCACGTCGGCCCACGCCACCTCGCGCACCTCGTCGTCGTGATAGACGACGCGCCCCTTGCGCTCGGTGCCGTACTTCAAGACGTTGATGGTCGCGGTCGTCGGCGTGATGCCCATCGGCGCGACCTCCTCGCCGATGAGCGCGTTGACGAACGTGGACTTGCCCGAGTTGAACTCGCCCATCACCGTCACGAGCAGCGGACGATCGAGCACTTCGACGAGCCGGCTGGCTTCGGGGCTGAGCTCGGCGAGCGCCGGCGTGCGCGCGAACAGGCGATGCGCTTGCGACAACAGCGCGTAGAGCTCGTGCGCCGGCGCCGTCGGTGCCGCTTCGCGATAGACCTCGCCCAGCCGCGCGCGTGGCCGCGGATCGTCGGGCGCTAGCTCGGCCGCGCGCCGCAACGCCGCCGCCGCGTGCGTCGGCTGCCCGCGCTTCAGCGCCACGTCGGCCGCCGCCAGCCGCGCCTCGACCGAATCGCTGGCCGCGAGCGCGCGCTCGACGAGCGATTGCGCGCGTTCGAGCTCGCCGCCGTCGGCCGCCGCGCGCGCCGTCGCCGCCAGCGCGTCGGGATGCTCGGGCACGTCGGCGAGGAGCGCCGTCGCGTAGTTGCTCGCGCGCGCTGTCATTCCTGGCATCTGACCCGCGCGCAGCGCCGCGCGCAGCGCCTCTTCGAGGAGCCCGCGCCGATCGAACAGCATCAGCTGCCCGCGCTGCCCTCCTCCGCTGGCGGCGGCCACGAGCGCGCGATCGTAGGCGGCGAGCGCGTCGTTCCACTCTTGCGCGGAGGCATAGACGCGCCCGAGCGTCAGCAGGATATCGGGCCGCGACGGCTCGCGCTCGAGCGCGCGCAACGCCTCGGTCCGCGCCGCCTCGGCGTCGCCGCCCGCGAGCGCCAATCGCGCCAGCCCGAGCCGCGCCGCGATCTGCACGTCGCCGCCGTCGGCATCGGGCGCCGCGAGCGCGCGCTCGTACGCCTCGCGCGCATCATCGACGCGCCCCAGCCGCTCGAACAAGTCGCCGAGCGATGCCAGGCCCAGCGGATCAGGCCGCGCCGCCTGCGCCGCGCGCTCCAGACACACGCGCGCCGTGTCGTAATCGCCCTTCAGGTACAACGCGCGCCCGAGGAGGCCCTGCGTCTCCGTGTCGTCTGGCGTCGCCGCCACGGCCTTGCGCAGCTCGCGCACCGCCTTGTCGTACCGTCGCTGGCGCAGATAGACGCTGCCGAGGCCGCGATAGATCTCGGCGCGCATCGCCGCGTCGCCGCCGACCTCGAGCGCCGCGCGATAGGCTTCGGTCGCGCCGTCGTCGTCGCCGCGCCGGCGGTGCACGTCGGCCAGCGCCAGCCACGCCTCGGCGAATCCGGGGCGATCGACGCCCACGCGCCGCGCCGTCGCCGCGCGCTCGAGCGCGCCGATCGCCTCGTTCTCGTCGCCGCGCCGCGCGTACGCGACGCCGAGGAGATAAAGCGCGCGCGGATGATCGGGCCGCAGCTCGACGGCGCGCGACAGCTCCGTGACCGCGGCGTCGAGATCGCCGCGATCGAGATAGGCCGCCCCGAGCTCGACGTGCGCGCGCACGTCGTCGGGGACGATCAGGTCGCCGAGCTGCTCGGCGATCCTGTCGATTCGGTCGAAGATGCCCACAATCGCTCGCGCAGCGCCGCCAGGCGCGCTTCGATTTCCCCGAGTCGTGCCGCCTGCGCGTCGAGCTCGCGCTCGCGCACCGACGTATCCACGCCCTGCGCGCGCCGCTCGGCGAGCGCGCGGTCGAGCACTTCGCCGATGCCGCGATGAAGCGCGTCGCCGGCCGCGGTCACGAAGTCCGACAAGCGCGCCGCGAAATCCTCGACGATCCCGTCGAAGCGCGGCGCCACCGCCGCCGCCGCCTTGGCGATCACCTCGGGCGCGTTCTTCTTCGCCTGCGACTTGATCTCGCCCTCGACGCGCCCCTTGAGCACGACCGCCAGGATCGGCGCCGCCAGCGTCAGAAGGCCGCCGACGAGCGTGTTGACGAAGAGGAAGATCCCGGTACCGAGCGCGCCGAGCGCGAACACGCCGACGTCGTAGCCGAGCGTGTCGACCTCGATGTCGATCTTGGTGTCCGCCGGCCCGAGCTCGCGCGACAGCGTCGTCATCGCCGCCGCCACGTCCTCGTTGGTGACCTGGATGATCTCCTCGGCCAGCCGCTCGAGCTGCCCCGCGATCTTCTCGCCCTCGGCCTCGGCCCACGCCTTCCACGTGTCCTGAATGAACGGCCCGAGGAAGCGTTTGACGTCTTCGCCGTCGGCGCGATCGATCTCCTGCGGCAGCCGCGTCTCGAACTCCTTGACGAAGCTCTCGAGATCGAGCCGCATGCCCGCTTTGATCGCGTCGGCCTCGGCGCGGATCTTGGCGTGATGGATCTTCAGCCGCGACTGGGCGCCGTCGAGCTGCACGCGCACCCGCCCGATGCGCTCCTCGAGTTCCTCCAGCGCCAGCGTCAGCGAGCGCCGCTTGATGCCGAGGTTCGACGCCAGATATCCGCCGGTGCGCAGCCCGTCGGCGATGCCGTTGTCGAGCAGCACGCGCCCGCGCTCGTCGGCGAGGTACTTTCGCAGGTGCGCGAGAAACGGCGTGAACCCCGACGCCGCCTTGTCGCCCTCTTTGTCCGAGAGCTGCCGCTTCGCCGACAGCGGAAAGATCTGCGGCTCCTCGACGACGCGCGCCAGGTTCTCGCGACAATACTTCAGCGCTTCCTCGCGCTCCTCGGGCGACAATAGATCGATCTTGCCGAGCACGAAGATGAGCTTGTCCTTCGAGCGCCGCAGGATCCGCTGCTCGAGAAACGATCGCTCCGACTGCTTGAGCACCTGCGCGCCGTCGAGCAGGAACAACACCGCATCCGCGCGCGGAATGTATCCGTAGGTGATCTCGGCGCGTTGCTCGTTGATGTCGTTGACGCCCGGCGTGTCGACGAGCGTGACCTTTTCCTTCAAGATCTCCGCCGGCCAGCCGACCTCGACGTACTTGACGTGCGACGCTTCCTTGCCCTCGATCGTCACCCAATCGCCGAGCTTCTTCGGATCCACTTTCTTGGTCGTGTCGTCGACGAGGTGCGCCGTCGCCTGCGGCTTGTCGGCCCACACGAGGTGATTGATCGTCGCCGTCGTCGGCGTGATCCCCGCCGGCAAGATCGCCGCGCCGCACAGCGCGTTCACGAACGTCGATTTTCCGTGGTTGAACTCGCCCAGCACCACCAGCGCGAAGCGCTCCTCCTCGAGCTTGGGAATGCGCGTGCCCGCCAGATCCTTCTCCAGCGTCGCCATTCCCACTTCGCCCGCCAGCTTGGCGATGTCGCCGAGCGCGCGCACGAGCTCCTTCTTGACCGCGACGTGCTTGCCCGAGATCGCGCTCATTCGAGTGGCTCCGCCGGCTCTTCTTCTTCGTCGCTGCCGCCCTTGCCCTTCAAGATCTGCGCGACCCGCTCGTCGCACGCCTCGGGCGTCATGCCGCCCGGCTGCTTCAGCATCGCGCGAAAATATTCGCTCTCGGCAAACACGCGCAGCGCCTCTTCGTACTCCGCCGCCACGCCGCTCTTGCGCAGCGCCGCCGTCGACACGTCGACGTCGCGCGTGCACAACAGCCCCGCGCGATCGCACGTCACCTCCGCGCGCCGCGCCCAGCCGCGCAGCGCCGCCAGCGCCGGCGCGACGATCCAGCGCACGTAGCGGCTCGCGAAGTGCTCGAGGTGAAACAGCGCCGTCGCCGGCAGCACGTGCTGATTCTGAATCTTCCCGAGCTGCCGCCCGATCGCGTCGCCGAGCTCCGCCTCGGTCAATTCCTCGACGAGCCCGCCCGACAGCACCACGTACGCCTCGTCCTCGGTGCCGAGCGTGTGCGCCTCGCGCCCGCGATCGTTCACGGCGACATAGATCGTCGGCGCCGTCACGTGCAACTGCTCGGCGCAGCGCTCGCCGAGGGCATAGACGAGCGGCTGCTCGCGCTGCGACGCCTTGACCGCGCCCGCCAGCATCTCCGCGCGCGCCGCCGATCGCCACAGCCGCACCGTCGCCTCGAGCGCGAGCTTCACCGGCCGCAACCGCTCGAGCGTGCGCAGATAGCGCAGATCGCCCGCGTACGCATAGTGCGCGCCCTCGCGCGCCTGCGCCTCGCGCGCCCCGCGCCGCCGCTCGACGTAGCGCTGGAAGTCGAAGTCGATGGTCGCCATGCCCGTCGCTGAGACAATAGCACAACGCGGCGAGCGCGACCGTCGGCCCTACATCCCGCCGCCGCCGATGCCGCCCGGATTGCCGCGCGCCTCGCTGTCGCGCGAGGTCGTGTGCGGCATCTTCTCGCCGCTCAGGTTCGGCATGCTCGGATTGTGCGCGCTCGTCTGCGTCGCCGGCGTGGTGTGCTCGCCCGTCGCCGGCTTGACGCCGGTCGCGCACGCCGACAACCCGGCTGCCAGCGCCAACACGAAGATCGTCTTCATGCGGGAGAAGCTAGGTCTTCTGCTTGTCGATCCAGCGACGCGTGACACGCGCCGCGATGTCGTACGAATCGCGCAGCTGCTCCATCATGAACTTCTCGATGCGCCCGCCGATGAGCGGCACCGACACCTTGACCTCGCCCTTGAACTCGCGCCGCGTGCGCTTGCCGCCGTCGAGCGCCGACACGATGTAATCGCCCGACATCGAGAAGCGATCTTTGAACATCGCCGTCTCGATCTGGATGCGCATCTTGTTCGTGCCCCACTCCATGTCGTCGACCTCGGTGTAGCCGGTCGACTTCACCACCGACGCCAGGAAGCTCGGAATCGGCGTCGACGGCTCGCACACCTGCTTGCGATGGAACCGCTTGCCGTCGTCCGTCCGCTCGATCACTTCGTACTTTTTCATCTTGAGCTCGCCGAACATGTCCTTGTTGAACTCCGGCGAGAGGAACAGCTTCCAGTAGCTCTCCGGATCGGTCTCGAACTCGTGCACGAAGGAGAAGTTCATGCGCGAAACCTAGCACATCGGTGGCCAGATCCGCTGCGCGCGAAACCAGCGTGGGACGAGATACAAGCCGCGCGCCGGCCGCTCCGGCGAGCCCGCCGCCGTCTCGACGATCCATCCGTCGCGCCACATCGCCGTCCAGGTCTCGAACGAGAACTCGCGCGCGTGATGCCCGACGACGAAGAAGTCATCGCCGCGCTGCTCGACGAAGACGAATAAGATGCGCTCGCACTTGGCCAGCGGATTCGATCGCGGCGACAGCACGCCCAGCTTCACGCGCTCGACCACGCCATCGCCGGCGACGGGCACGCTCTTGATCTCCGCCGCCGCGTGATCCGCCGCCATCCCCGGCACCTTGGCGCCGACGAGCAGCCGCTCGACGCCGTCGCCGACGCGCCCTTTATGCCCGGCGGCACCGCGCAGCGGCACCTTGCGCCCGCGAATCTTCGCCGCGCGCTCGAGCAGCCACTCGATGGTGTCCTCGAAGAGCACGTACTCCGACGGCGGTAGCGGCCGCCCGAGCGCGCGCGCCGCCGCGAGCAGCGCCTCGGACCGCCCCGGATAGGGCGCGGCCGAGCGCGCTCGCCACAGACGCAAAAGTGCCGTGTGATCGTGCGAAATGGAGACGAGGAAGCGATCGGCCTCGTCGTCGCTCACGAAGCGACTGTAGTGCTAGTCGTGCTGGGTTGCCAGATCGTGGACGACCGGGTTCGTCGCCAGATCGTGCGCCACGGCCATGTCCTGCGTGGTCGTCGACGTGGTGTCGTCGCTGCAGCCGGTCACGAGAGCGCCGGCAGCGAGCATCGGAACGAGCGTCAAGAGCGCGATACGAATGATTCGAAGCACGGGTTCCTCCAAGCCAAAAGTCACGCGCCACTACCAAGCAAGCGCAGTGCCGGCCCGCAATAGGCCGAAATCGCTGTGACGCCTTCGCGACTGGTCTGACATCCATGTCTTGACGGGCTACACACAGCCGGCTAGCGTCGTGAAATGTCGACGAAGAAGCAGGTGATCCTGATTGCGGACGACGATCCCGAGATCCTGACGATGCTCGGCATCCGCCTGAGCAAGAAGGGCTACCAGGTCCTCGAAGCCGTCGACGGCAACCAGACGCTCGACCTGGCGCACAAGCATCATCCCGATCTCGTGCTCCTCGACGTGATGATGCCGGGCAAGAACGGCTGGGAAGTGGCCAAGGAGCTGCGCAGCGACGACGAATTCTCCAACGTCGGCATCGTCATGCTCACGGCGATCGGCGAGAAGGTCAATGAGATGACCTCGCCGCTCTACGGCGCCGACGCCTACGTCGACAAGCCGTTCGACTTCACGGATCTGGAAAAGAAGATCAAGGACGTCTTGAGCGAGCGCGCCCAGCGCTCGTAGCCAGCGCGAGCATCAAGAACAAGATCCACACCCCGCCCTCGCTCCCGCCGCCCCCAAAGTCGCACCCATGATGCGCCGCCATCCCGGGCGCATCGCCGTTACTCGGATTGTCCGCAGCGCCGCCGCCATCAACCCCGCTCCCACTCCCACTCCCGCTCCCGCTCCCGCCATCCGCGCCCGCGACCCCTCCGCCTTCTCCGCCCATATCCGTCGTCGCCACATGATTGCAGACATCGTCCGTCCCCACCGCCATCACCACGCACCCCGCCGAACAATGATCGATCTCCACCTTCCCGCTACTGCACCGCACCGCCTCCGTCTTGTCCGTCGTGCAGTTCCACAGCGGATAAGCGTCATTGCAATCGCAGCTCCCACCGAGCCGCTCCATGTACTGACACCACTGCCAATAGACGCCCGGATCGCGATGATTGTCCGCGCCGCCGTAGTCCGCGCTCGTCTCGCACGTCTCGAGCGTCGCCGAGCAGCGCGGCGCGCTCTCGCCGATCGTATTGCCGTTCGCGACCTGGTAGTGCCCGTAGATGTGGTCGCGATCGAGCGGCACCGTCCAGCGCGTGCGGATGTTCTCGACGAGCTTGGCCGACTTCTCGTAGAGCCCATCCGAGTAACCGCTCGCATCCGCCGCGACGCCGACGTGCTCGATGCCGACCGAGCGCTGATTGACGTAGTAGTTGCCCGCGTGCCAGCCCGTGTACGTCTCGGGAATGAACTGCGCCACGCGCGACCCGTCGCTGTCGACGAGGTAGTGCACGCTCTTGCCGCTGTCGTTCTGCAAGGTCGCCACCGACGCGTCCCAGCCGCCTTCGGTGTCGTGGATGATGATGATGTCGACGACCGAGTTGCCGGCGGTGCGCGTGGTGTCGCACTTACCGGTGCAGCTCGTCGATTCCCAGATCGCGCCCGGAAAATCGGGCGTGCCCGTCGCCGCCTCGACGAACGGACCGCCCGCCGCGATCGGCAGCTCCGGATGCGCCGCGATGGTGATGGTCTCGCCGTTGCGCGCCGGAAATTCGCCGCCCGCGCGCAACACCGTGAACACGTCCTCGCCGTACCGCTCGCGCGCCGCGTAATCGGCCATGCCCGACAGCTGCTCGAGCGCCGTGCGCCAGCTCGCGAGATCGCCGCCGCGCGCGCCGTTGTTTGCACCCAATTCGGCGAGCACGCGCGCGCCCGCCTCGGTGCCGAGATCGGTGTCCGCGCGCAGCGTCGTCTCGTCGACGCCCATGAGCGCCGCGCCGCGCGCCAGCGAGTTGTACGCGCCGTGGCGCAGCTCGAGCACACCGGCGACGGGCACGTGATCCTCGGGATCGGGCACGCGGACCTTTTGCAGCTTCACGCCGCCTTCGACGACGCCGATGGCGAGCATGAGCTCGCGCGGCACGCCGTTGCCATCGGCCGCGACGGCCACCGACTGCGCGACCGCGCCCGCCGGCAACGGCGCCGGCGACGAGCAGGCCCCACCAGCGACGGTGACGGCAAAGACGAGGACGAGCGCGCTGCGAGGCATGGACCGCTCGTCGTGCAACCGCCGTGCGCGATCTCGACCCCAACGATTCCGGCGAGGTGCGATCCACCTACATGGGCGCCCGCGCACCAATCGCCTCAGAAACGCAACCTCTAGTCCTCACCCCTATGGGTGGTGCCGAAGAGCGCGTCGCAGATGGGAAACGTGATGTTGAAGTTCCACTTCTGCATGCGCGCGACCTCGTGATGCAGCGTGTGATGCGCACGCAGCGTGCGCACCAGCCAGCGCCGTCCGATGAATCCGTCGGGCGGCTGGTGATACGCGAAGTGCAGCCACTCGTAGGTCAGAAAATACCCGACCGCGGTGGCGACGAAGAGGCGCGCCACGTTCGCCGTTGCCAGCCACGCGAGCAGCAGGCCGACCGGCAGCGCGAACAGGCCGAAGAAGAAGACGATGAGGATCGGCGGAAACAAGACCATGTAGTAGTCGCGCGGAGATTCGGCGGCCATCGCCTCGTGCGTGTAGAAGCCGTGATGCGATGGCGTGTGGCGCTCGAACACCAGCGAAAAAGGCGGCGTGCGATGGTGCATGACGCCGCGATGCGCGCGGTACTCGACGAAGTTGGCGAAGAGGAACGTCGCCGGCACCGTCGCGAGCTCCCACAGATGCGGCGCGCGCACGGTCGCTGCGCAGAAGCCGACGACGGACAGCGAGACGATCGATGTGAACAGAAAGTGCGCGACGCCCGAGTAGCGCGGCGAGATGTACTTCTCGCGAAAGTGCGCGCGGAAGGTCGCGACCTTCTCCGGAATCACGCGGCGGCCTCCTCGCGCTTCTTGAAGCCGCCGAACGCGCGGAACAAGAAGAAGAGCGCGATGACGCCGATGATGTTGAGCGACGCGTCGACGCCGAGGAGGCCACGCGGGCCGTGGTTTTCGTGAAAGCGCGTGTCGACGAATCCGACCCAGGCGATGGCGATGTTGCCGCACGACACGAACAGCGCGTACTGCGTCGAGGCCGCGGCGCCGCCCTTGCCGATGGTCTCGAGCACCGCCGCCGAGAACGCGGCGTAACAGAAGCCGGTGATGAACAGATAGACACTCACGCCGACGGCGTAGGTCATCGGCGACACCGGCGACAGCATCATGACGAGCCCGCAGATCGCCGTGAGCACGCCCGACAAAAGGTACATCGCGCGGCGGTTCGCGCGGTCGCACAAGTAGCCGCCGAGCAGCGAGCCGGCCGCGGTGACGAGGCCGTTCACCGGTCCGTTGATGAACGCGACCATCCCGTCGGAGGCGCTGTAGTCCTTGGCGATGCCGGCGAAATAGTTGAGCAGCGCGGCGGTGCCGACGGGCGAGACGAACAGCAGCATGCCGGTCCAGCCGTTGCGCGACTTCGCCACGTGCGTGACGTCGTGCAACAGCGTCGAGAACACTTCGCCGATGCCGCGGCGCGCGCGTTCGGCCTCGTGCACGAACAGGATGGCGCAGGCAGGCAGCGTCATGAGCGCGACCAGCGCAGCACCGACGGCGAGCGGCGAAAAGTGCTTCGCCATCACCAGCGTCAGCCAGGCGCCGAGCGCGCCGCCGGCGAGGTTGCCGACGTTGAGCCAGCCGCCGGCCGCGCCGCGCAGGTTATCGGGCATGGTCGTGGCGAGGAGACCGCCGTTGCAGCTTCCCGTGAGGCCGCTGATGGTCTGGCCGATGAACGCGAGCGTGAGGAAGGCGCCGATGCGCGACGGCAGCGGCATCGTCAGCGACAAGCCGAAGCAGATCGATCCGAGCAGCGCGACGATGACCAGCCACACCTGCCGCTTCGGTCCGACGTCGACGATCGGCGCGTACAGAAACTGAACCACCGGCGGAAACAACAGCGCGGTGCCGTACCAGCCGGTGTCACCGACCGAGATGCCGGCCTTGCGCGCGAGAAACGGCATGGTGACGGCCGCGAAGCCGCCGCCGATGCCGTAGGGAATGCCGGTGATGCCGAACAGCCACGGTGGCGGATGCTGCGGGTTGTCGTCGGCCATCGGTGGTGTCATCATTGTCCGCTGAC
>DASXOU010000640.1:0-4849 GCA_036494045.1 Polyangia bacterium
CCAGGCGCAGCCGCAGCTCTTCCTTCACCACCTCGCGCTCCGAGTCGATGGTCTTCTGCGTCAGCTTGAGGTTGCGCATGCGCTCGGCCTCGAGCTTGAGCGTGAAGTCGAGCGCGGTGGGCGGGACCGTGTCGTGATAGCCGGTTTCGTCGTCGGTGGTGAAGGCGTTCTCGGTGCCGCCCACCGAATCGATGAAGCGCGCGTGCGCCTCGGGCGGCACGTGCGTCGAGCCCTTGAACATCATGTGCTCGAACATGTGCGCGATGCCGCGCTTGCCCGCCGGCTCGTCCTTGCCGCCGGCGTGATAGAAGACCTGCACCGTCACCACCGGCGCCTTGTGGTCGGGTACGAAGATCACCTTGAGCCCGTTGGGCAGCTCCCACTGCTTCATCTGCGGCGCGTTCTTGTCGGCCTTCGCGGCGGCCGCGTTGGTCGGGGCCGCCGCCACGGTTGCGGCCGCGAGCAGCGTCGCCAGGATCATGCTGCGCATGCGTCCTCCTTGGTCGATTCGGTCAGTACGTATAGCGCGTGACGAGAGGGAGCAACAGAGGGGAGCGGGGGCTTACTTGGTCATGATGCCGAGGGTCTTGGCGCCGCAGCCGCGAGTCATGTCCATGACGTGCATGACCTGGTCGTAGATGGCTTCGTCGTCGACGTTGAAGAACACCAGCTTGTCGTGGCTGTTCTTCATGATCTCGTGCATGCGCTCGATGAACTGCGACTCCTCGATCATCTCGTTGTTGATCGAGATCTTGCCTTCCTTGGTGACGCCGACGACGACCTGATCCGAGCTCGTCGGCGGCTGGATCTGCACCTCCGCCTTGTCGGGCACGGTCAGCTCCATCTGCTTCAACAAGGTCGGCGTCATCACCATGAAGATGATGAGGAGCACGAGCACGACGTCGACGAGCGGCGTGATGTTGATGTCGGAGCGGATTCCTCCGCTGCCTGATCCTCCGAAGGCCATTACTTCTCTTCCTCCGTGCCCATGCCGACGTTCTGCGCGCCCGCCTCGTGGATCTTCTCGAGGACCTTGCGCACCACCCCGTACTGGACCGACTTGTCGCCGCGTACGTGCACGGGCCGCGACTTCTTCAGCTCCTGCTTGACGCGATCGACGAGGTTCTCGTCGGAGATCTTCTCGGTCTCGATGAACACCGCGCCGTCGGCGCGAATGCTCACCACGAGCTGCTCACCGGTGTCCTGCCGCTTCTCATGGTTCTTGGTCTCGGGCAGCTGCACGTGGATGCCGCGATGGAGCATCGGCGTGACGACCATGAAGATGATGAGAAGCACGAGCACGACGTCGACGAGCGGCGTGACGTTGATTTCGTTCTTCGTCGCGCCCGGCTTGATCGAGCTGTCGCGACGATGATGGATCTTCGCCCGCCGGCGCCGATTGGGCGCCGGACGGCCGAAGGAATCCGTGCCACCACCCGCCATGGTTCTAGCGCTCGCGGCCTTCGCGGAGGACGTACGAGATGAGCTCCGAGCTCACGTCGTTCATGTCGACCACGAACTGCTCGATCGTGTTCGTGAAGTAGTTGTACGCCATGACGGCCGGGATGGCGACCATGAGGCCGGCGGCCGTCGTGATGAGCGCTTCCGAGATGCCCTTGGAGACCGCGCCGAGGCCGCCCTGGCCCGACGACGCCATCGCCGAGAAGGCGTTGATGATGCCGATGACGGTGCCGAAGAGGCCGATGAACGGCGCCGCCGACGAAATCGACGCCAGGCCGCCGAGGCCCTTCTTCATGTTGGCGATCTCGCGCTCCTTGACGCGATCGATGGCGCGGTTGACCGCGTCGACGACGTCGAACTCGCCGACCTCGTCCGGACCGGTCTTGGCGATGGCGTCGAGGCCGTCACGATACTCGGTGAGCGCCTCGTAGATGACCTTGGCGATCGGCGACTGCGGCTCCGCCTTCGACAGGTTGAGCGCGCCGTTCAAGTCGCGCTTGGCCATGCGGTCACGCAGCGCGAGCACGAAGGCGAGCGAGTAACGCTTGGCCTTCGTGAACACCGCGAAGCGATCGATCATGACCCACAAGGAGTAGACCGACATGACTCCGAGCAGGACGACGACGCTCTTGTCGAGCATCGACATGTGCTTGAACATATCTACCGGATTGAATGACTCCATTCCCGAGCTCCTTCGTGGGTCCGTGACCCGTGGTTACTTCTTCGTCCCCGCTGCACCGGCTTCTCTGAGAAGCTGCATCGCCTGCTTGAAGTACGCGTTCGCCTGCTCGAGATCGGGCCGCTTCTCGTCGTCGGTGACGTCGGCCATCGCCCGCTCGCGATACAAGAGGTTGGTGTACGTATAGGCGTTGGTGTCCTTGGGCGACTGCGCGATGGCGTCCTTGCAGTACTTGATGCCCTCGTCGGCGAGCGCCTTGCGCTGATCGCCGACCACCTCGGCGTGGTTGTGCAGGTAGTCCCAGATGAGGACGCCGAGCGAGACCTTGGCGTCGAAGTTCTGCGGATCGGCTTCGACGCGCTTGGTGTCCCAATCCTTGGCGGCGGCGAAGTTGCCCGTCTTCGACGCGATCATGCCGAGCATGTTGAACGCTTCGGGATCCCGTTTCTCGACGGCGGGCTGGTAATAGGCGACGGCGGCGTCATAGCGGCTGGTATCGACGAACGTCTGCACCAGGAACTGGCGGCCGCGATCGTCGTTGGGCTTGAGCTTGATGTACGACTCGAACGCGGAAACCGCCTTGTTGGCGGCGTCGTCTCCCTCTTTGCCCTTCGGGTTGTTCTGATAGAGGGCGAGATTGGCGAAACCGAGATTGAGCTGGACGGTGGCGATCTGCGGATCGAGCTTGGCGGAGTCTTCGTACTTGACGATCGCTTCTTCGACCTTGCCGTCCTTGTATAGCTTCGCCGCGTCGCTAGCAACCATGCGCGCCTTGAGCGTGTCGCAGCCCATCGTGGTGGCAGCGAGCAGCAAGACCGCGACAAAATTTCCGGAGAATTTCCGCATTGGACGGATGCGGACCGTAGCTAACAGACCTTTGGCGGTCAAGTGGGGATCGTGTACTTTCACGCGCGTGAAGTTCCTGTGCATGCTGGGTTTCTTGACGCTTTGCGGCGTCGCGGCCCACGGCCAGGAGCTTGGACCCGCAGCTACGTCCGCTCCGGAAGCGGAGTTACGTGGCCGCGTGTTCGAGCGCGGCACGCTCACGCCGCTCAACGGCGCACGCATCGTGACCGCGACCGGCGAGACGGCGACCGATGACACTGGGCGATTCACCTTACGGGTGCAGCCGGGGGAGATCGCGGTCGCGGTGACGCTGCAAGGGTACGAGCGGCTCGAGCTGGTCGAGCATGTGGCCGCCGGCGAAGGGCTCGCGGTCGAGTACAACCTCTTGCCGCTGCCCAACTTCAAGAAGCGCTACGTCTCGACGGTGCGCGGCGAGGCGCGCCACGAGGGCGAACGCTTCCAGCTGCGCGACGAGGAATTGCATCAGGCGCCGGGCACGCTCGGCGATCCCTTTCGCGTCATCGGCCTTCTGCCCGGCGTGGCCGCGCCGATCACGCTCTTACCGATCTATGTCATCCGCGGCGCCAGCCCCGGCACCAACGGCTTCTTCCTCGACGGCATGCGCGTGCCGCAGCTGTTCCACTTCGTCGTCGGCGGCGGCGTCGTCCATCCGCGGCTCATCGACGACATCGATTTCTATCCCGGCGCCTACGACGTCAGCTTCGGCCACTACGCCGGCGGCATCATCGACGCCACGACGCGACCGGCGCGCTCGGACGCGCCCGCGCACGGCGAGATCGAGCTCAAGCTCTACGACGTCTCGGGGCTCATCGAGACCAAGCTGCCGGGCGGCGTCACCGTCGAGGCCGCCGGGCACTACGGCTTTCCCTCGTATCTGATCCACCTGTTCGAGAAGTCGGCCAACGTCTCGTACTGGGACTTTCAGCTGCGCGCCGACTGGAAGACGCTCACCGTCGAGGCGCTCGGCTCCTACGACTACTTGACGGTGCAGACCAACAACGGGCGCGCCGCGACGCCGACGCGCCCGGCGACGCCGCCGACGATCGCCGAGGAGCGCGAGGACTTCTATCGCATCCAGATCCGCGACCGCCACAAGATCGGCCGCCTCGAGACCGAAGCGGCCCTGGTCGGCGGCTACGACGAGTTCGAGGCGCTCGGCCCGACGGTGAGCAAGATCTCGCTCGCGTGGCGCGCCAACGCGAAGATGCGCTGGAAGCGGTTCAGCCTGTTCGCCGGCCTCGACGGCGAGGTCTCGCGCTTCACGGCGTCGAACTTCGACACGTCGGCCGGCGCCGATCAGCCGGACGAGCTCGGCGAGCTGGCCGGCCAGCGCAGCGGCATCGAGTCGGGCGCGTTCATCGAAGGCACGCTCGAGGCGGTCAAGCGGCGCTTGTGGATCACCGCCGGCGTGCGCGCCGACGTCTACAACGCCGCCGGCGTCACGCTCGTCGGCGTCGATCCGCGCGCCGAATTCCGCGCCAAGCTGTTGCCGCAGCTGTTCCTCCACGGCGGCGTCGGGCTCTATCAGCAGCCGCCGAGCTTTCCCATCCAATTGCCCGGCGTCGACACCTTCGCGCTGCAGCTCGGCTTGCAACGCGCGATTCAAGGCGCGTTCGGCGTCGAGGCGAACCTGCCGCAGACGGTGACCTTCAAGATCACCGGCTTCTGGGAGCAGTTCTACAACATCAACGACGCGCTCATCGATTTCACGACGCAGGTCGTGTGCACCTCGCCGCCGCCCGAGTCGCTCACCGGCTTCCCGTCGCGTATCACGCGGCAGATCAACGGGCAGTCCTACGGCATGGAGCTCTTGCTGCGCAAGCAGGCGGGGCGCTTCACCGG
>DASXOU010000641.1:0-12070 GCA_036494045.1 Polyangia bacterium
GAACAGTGCTTGATGCCGATCGCCGGTGGAGAGTTTCCACGCCGCCATTGCCATGACGGGGCGGGGCCGTGCGCAACGGCCTGGGCTCGAGCCGGGCGGGCGGTGACAGTGAAGGCACGCTCCTGGCCGGCGGTGGCTCGATCGTGAAGCCGGCGGTTCTCGACGGGATTGCCGAGCTCTACCGGTCGTGTGTCTTACGCACCGCTTCCTCGAATGGGGCGCGGGGTGCGTTGGGGCTTGCGAGTTGGGAGCGGACGTAATAAAGATGCCTAATCAAGATGAAGCAGGTGGGGTTGCGGTTTCGGACTTGGGGGGGCGCGCGGAAGGGGGCGGGGCGGAAGCGCGTGCGGGTGCGCGCGCGGGTGGTGCATCGGAGGCGGCCGGTGTTGAAGGCGCGCTTTCCCGTGCACGTCACGTGGCGGATGTGCGAAGGCGTGGGGCAGCTACGGACGCGGAGATGTTTTGGGGCGTTGGCGCGGGCGTTTTGGGGCGGCGCGAATCGGTTTGGGTTTCGGCTCGTCCATTATTCGGTGCAGGGGAATTATGTGCACTTGCTCGTCGAGGCCGAGGGCGAGCGCTCGTTGTCGCGCGGGATGAATGGGCTCGGTGTGCGCGTCGCCAAGGGGCTCAATCGCGTGATGCGGCGGCGCGGCAAGGTGCTCGCGGATCGCTATCACGGGCACATCTTGAAGACGCCGACGGAAGTGCGGCACGCGCGCAATTACCTTCTGCAGAACGCGGAGCGGCACATCCGGCTGCGCGCGGTCGATCCGTATACGTCGCGCGTGCCGCTGATGGCGCCGCGCACGTTCTTGATGCGGAGGTCGTGTTAGCGGGGGACTTCGTTGCCGGCGGCGATCTGCTGCTTGCGGTGGTCCTCGATCATGCGGATGAACGTGGGGACCAGCTCGGGATCGAACTGCGCGGCGGCGCAGCGCTCGAGCTCGGCGATGGCGACGTCGTGCGGGAGCGCTTTGCGGTACGAGCGGTCGCTGGTCATCGCGTCGTAGGTGTCGGCGATGGCGACGACGCGGCCGAGCAGCGGAATGTTGTCGCCGATGAGTCCGCGCGGGTAGCCGGAGCCGTCCCAGTTTTCGTGGTGGCACCAGGCGCCGGGGATGAGCTCGGCCATCGAGGGAATCGGCTCCAGGATGCGCTTGCCCTTGGCCGGATGGGTGCGGAACATCGCGACCTCTTCCGGCGTCAGCTTGCCCGGCTTGTTCAGCTTCTCGTAGCGGATGCCTATTTTGCCGATGTCGTGCATCAGGCCCGCTTGCACGATGCGCTCGGTTTCGCCTTCGCCGAGCGTCAGGCCCTTGGCCGTGAGCGACGAGTAGAATGCCACGCGCTCCGAATGGCCGCGCGTGTACTTGTCGCTCTCCTCGAGCGCGTGCGCGAAACCGATGATGGTCGCGCGGAAGTTGTCGGCGAGCGATTGGTTCACGGCGGTCAGGTCCGCGTTCTTCTGCACGAGATCTTCATAGAGGCGCGCGTTCTCGATCGACACCGCGGCGCGGTTGGCCAGCACCGAGAGCATCTTGCGCTGGCCCTCGGTGAACTTGTAACCGCGCGTGTACGAGTACGCGTTGAGCATGCCGATCACGCGATCCTGCACCTTCAGCGGGATCGAGCAGAACGACACCAGCCGCTTGTCCTTGGGCGGCTCGGCGAAAAATTTCAGCGCCTTCAGGCCGTGCGCGAGCAGCGGGCGATCGGCGCGATAGTGCTCGAGCACCTCGCCGAGGTTGAGCTCGCCGGTGAAGCCGTCGTCGACCTGGTCCGAGAGCTTGCGCGAGCGCTCGACGAACAGCCCCGAGCGCGGATCCTTGAGCATCAGCGTCGAGACGTCGGCTTGCGCCTCGACGAGCGTGGCGTCGAGGATGACGTCGAGGATGGTCTCGAGCGAGAGCGACTGCGCGATCGCTTCCGAGATCTTGTAGAGCGAGACCGCTTCCTTGAGGCGGATGTTCTCCGCGTGCAGGCGCTGGCGATCGAGGCCGCGCTCGACGACGTGCACGACCTCCTCGATCTTGAAGGGCTTCAAGATGTAGTCGTAGGCGCCCTTCTTCATGGCTTCGATCGCCGTCTCGACGGTGCCGAAGCCGGTCATGATCACCGTCAGCACGTTCGCCTTCAGATCGGCGATTTTCTCGAGGAGCTCGAGGCCGCCCATGCCGGGCATCTTCAGATCGCTGATGACGAGGTTGTAGCTGCGGCGCTCGAGCTCGCGCAGCGCGGCGTCGCCGTCCTCGACGGTGCGCACGACGTAGCCTTCCATCGTCAGAAAATCGGACAGGATCTCGCGGATGACTTTTTCGTCATCAACGACCAGGACGCGCGGTGACTCCTCGTGGACCTGATACTCCATGCACCCTCGGGCCCCCCCCAAGGTCTCTATCGGCAGACAGCGATGCAACCTAAGCGTAAATCGTTAACCCATCGTCGGTCAACGGATTTCGGCCGGGGATTTTCGCGACGGGCGCTACACAAAAAGCGGGAGCGCGCCGTAACTAAAGGCTATCGGGGGGCAAACGGACACGCGACCGAATGTCGCATTTACACCGCAAGCATTACGTCGTCAGACGTTCCACAGGTTCGGCACGTCCGGAACGGTCAGCCCGCGAGCGGTCGAGACGTCGCGAATCCATTTCACGGCTTCGTCCCACGACGAGCAAACCTGATACGGGCACGGCATCGGCTTGACCAGGAAGATCGAGCTCAACAGAAAGCGGAAGCCGAGCGATTGGCTGACGATGCCATTGCCGACGCACCAGCGCTTGGTCTGATCGGCGGTCGCCTTCATCCACTGCGCGACCTTCTGCACTTGCGAACGATCGGACGAATATTTTCGCATCAGCGAGATCGACGCGTACGGCACCTTGCGCGCGTGCGCCGCCGACATCTCGCTGATGAAGTAGTCGACGTCGCGCATGGTCTGCTCGCCGTCGAACTTCACCAAGAGGAGCGGCCAGTGCTCCGTCGTGATCTCCACGCCCGCCACGACGTCCTCAGTGCGACGACTGCGCCGCTTGAAACGCCGACAGCTGCGCTTCGTAGTCGCGCTGCATGCGGTCGACGTCGGCCTGCATCTTGTCGGCGTCCATGCGCGACGACGAGTAGGACTGCTGCTTCTTCAGGTTGTCCTGCTCGAAGTTCATGACGTCGAAGTCCTTCGACGGCTTGATGCCCTTCTGCTGGGCCAGCTTCGCCTTCTCGAGCTCGAGGCGCGAATCGGCCGAGGCGTAGTGATCGTCGGCGGCGTCGCGCTGCGCTTTGATCCACTTGCGCTTCTTGTTGAGCCAATCGACCTTGGCGTCGGCCGACTTGACGCCGAGCGTGGCGACGCGAACGTCGTGCGCCGACTGGTTCTGCCGATTGACGTCGCCCGAGGTCTCGGCCGACTTGGCGTTGATCTTGGCGGTGTCGAGGCTGAGCTTGGCCGCCTTGTACTCGTTCTCGGCGACCGAGAGATCGTTGTCGACGTTCTTGAGATCGGCCTCGGACTTCTGCTGCTCGGTCTTGGCCACTTCCTTCTCTTGCTGCGCGGCCAGGATGCCCTGCTTCTCCTGCACGGTCGCCGACGCCAGCGACTGATCGTCGACGTGATACTTGGCCCCGCCGCCACCGCATCCGGCGACGGCCACCAGCACGGCCGAGAGCAACGTCTCACGCATGTGCAATCTCCTTTTTCAAGCTCGGGAACCACGAAAAGAACACCTTGAGCTGCGCCTTGCGGGCGTCGTCGACGTAGTCGAAGTTGGTGCCGCGATCGATCACTTCCCAGAAGTCCTTGGACTCGACGCGCAACAGCTCCTCGCAGATCGAGGCCAGCCGCTCGGGGCGCTCGTCCTTCATGTCCTCGAAGATCTGGCGCGCGTAGCGGACGCCCGCTTCCTTGTCGTCGGCGACGAGGTAGAACGAGGCGAGCTTGGCTTGCGCCTTGCGCACGCCGCGCAGCGTGTGCTCCTGCGCTTTGGACTCGGCTTCCTTGTCGACCTCGAGCAGCACCTTCAAGATCGCGTCGTGCGCGTCGGCGTGCAGGCCGAAGGCGCGCTCGCACAGCGCCGCCAGATCGTAGGCCGCCGTCTCGGTGATGAAGCCGAGATCCATCGAGTGGGCGATTTGCGCGTAGTACTTGAAGAAGAACGCCAGCTCGGCGACGCGCGCCGATTGTCCGCGCTCCAGCATCGACTCGGCGAGCTTGCGATACTGATTGAGCACGATGTACGCGGTGCGGATGTTCCAGCGCTCGGAGTTGAGCGTCGCGCGCATGTACGTGTTGAAGAACTTGATGGCGATCTCGAGCGCCTCGTCGTCGCCCGAGGCCATCGCCGTCTCGCCGACGTAGCGCGTGTTGATCGCGATGAGGTGGTTGACGTCGGGCATCTCGCCGAGCGCCTCGTTGTAGATCGATTGATACTGGCGCAGGACCTTGTACTCGAGCCAGATGTGCTTTTGCGCGATGTCGTCGATCGATTCGGCGGCGAGCGAGACGAAGTCGGGGTTGGCGCGGATGCGCTCACCGACGGTGAACCACTCGGCGTGCACCGCCTTCTTCTCGGCGATGTAGGTGACCGCGAGATCCTTGATGGCGTCGACGGCGCCCGAGGCGATCGCCTTGTCCTTCTGCGAGGCGGCGTTGATGGCGATGTCCGAGAGCTGCTCGACGCCGACGAGCGCGCGCGCCTGGCGCGTCTCGAGCGAGCCGGCCAGTCGGCTGCGATCGAGCGCCGAGGCGACCGCTTGCTGCTGGATGCGGCCGACGACGCGATCGGGATCGAGGAAGTCGAACACGTACGCGAAGTAGGGAACCATGATGAGGAGCGACGCGGTCACGAGGAACATCGTGAAGACGACGCTGACCTTGGGTAAAAAGTTGTGCGCGACGGCGATCGAGCACCAGACGGCGTTGATGCAGGCGACGACGAAGAAGCCGAGGACGGCGAGGTTGGTGCGATCGCGGAAGAAGAGATCGGCGATGCGCGAGGTGTAGCGCGTGGCCGCCAGCTGCACGACGATCGACACTACGGTGATGACGATGCCGAGGATGGCGGCGACCACCTGCGCCATGTTGCCGAGCGCGTTCTGCAGCGTGTCGACGTCGAAGTTGAGGAGCAGCGTAATAGGGTTGGTGTCGCGCTTGGTCAGCCCCCAATCGATGAGGTAGAAGCCGAGGAATACCGTGAGCGCGATGCCGCCGAGGAGCAGTAGCGGATAGAGCAGCGTCCGCGCCCGGGGGTTGGCGTTGCCGGCCAGAGCCATGCGCGCGCATCATATCACGCGGCGGAGGCCGCGAACTACCAGGTGCCTTCGAAGACGCAAACGTCGGCACCGCGCGCACGACATGCACGCTCGGCGATGAACATGCGGCTCGCGCCGGTCATCAGGCACGCGCGCAAGAGCCAGGTGCGCAGGGAGTCGCAGTAGCCGCCGTCGACGACGCCGAAGTCGTGCAGCTCGCCGCGCAGCCAGCCGCGGCGCCCTTCGACGGTCCAACGTCCGGTGGTGTGCGCGCGCTTCCAATAGTCGGCGCCGCGCTCCATCAGCCACACGGGCGACTTGAAGCGCAGCGCCACGCGGTGCATCCAGCTCATCTCGTACTCGGCGGCGGCCCAGCCGAACTTGGCGTGGAAGTCGGGCGGGCCGAAGAGATCGCGGGCGAGGTTGAGCGCGGTGGTGAACCACAGCGTCGGCAGCGACGAGCCGGCGTCGAAGGTGCGCGGCAGCTCGATGGCGTGCTCGGCGCGGGCGGCGGCGCGCAGGCGCTCCCAGCCGTCGTCGCCGTGATGCTCGACGATGTATTGGCGCGTCGACTGAAACGCGGTGACGTAGGTGAGCGGCGGGTCGGCGCTCATCGCGCCTCATCGTACCCTAGAACGCGAAGGCGAGACCGTTTTGCGTGCTACGAACGGGCGCCTTGTGCCACAAGGAGACGCCGACGACGGTGAGGACGAAGCCGGCGGTCTGCGTGAGGCCGTCGAACACGTAGAACGCCTTTCCCAGATCGCCCCAGTCCTTCGAGAAGCTGTCGTTGACCTCGAAGTAGGGGCCGATGACCGGGATGGCCGATTCCCACGCCGGCGAGTGGCCGACGAGCAGCGTGCCCGAGACGTTCATGATGTAACCGAGGCCGAGGACGCCGACTCCACTGAAGAGGAGGGCGTAATTCGGCTTCATCTCGTAGCGCGTGGGCGGCGGCGGCGCGGGCTGCATGAAGGCGGGCGCCGGCGCGACGATCGGCGGCGGCAGCGTGGCCGGCGGCGGCGCCTCTTGCGCGTGTGCGACGGAGGCGCAGACGAGAACCAGCGTGGCGATGATGTTTCGCATGTCGACCGGCAATTGCAGTCGGCGGGCCAGCGACCCTCGACCGCGCGCGCTGCGCGCTTCGGCGCGCGCGGTCGGACCGCGGCCGGGGAAACTCGAACATGCTACAGTCGCCTTCATGCTCCTCGTCGTCGACGTGGGGAACACCAACACCGTCGTGGGCGCCTTCGATCTGGACGGTGGCCGCGCCGGCGCGGTGCGCGCGCACTGGCGGCTCGAGACGCGCGCGCGCCGCACCGCCGACGAGTACGCGGCCACGCTGCACGAGCTGTTTCAACTGGGCAGGCTGCCCTGGAAGATCGAAGGCGGCATCGTGGCGACCGTGGTGCCGCCGGCGCTCTTCGCCGTGGAAAAGTTCTTCGAGCAGCACCTGCGCGTGCGCCCGCTCGTGGTCGGCCCCGGATTGAAGACCGGGATGCCGATCCTCTACGACAATCCCAAGGAGGTCGGCGCCGATCGCATCGTCAACGCCGTCGCCGCCTACGAGCGCTTCAAGGCCGGCTGCATCATCGTCGACTTCGGCACGGCGACGACGTTCGACCTGGTGACGCCGAAGGGCGAATACGCGGGCGGCGCCATCGCCACCGGCATCACCACGTCGGCGGATGCGCTCTACGAAAAAGCGGCCAAGCTGCCGCGCGTCGAGTTCACGCGTCCGTCGTCGGTGGTCGGCAAGAACACGGTGGCCTCGATGCAGGCCGGGCTCTACTACGGCTACGTCGGGCTCACCGACGAGATCGTCACGCGCATGCGCGCGGCGGTCGATTATCATTGCACCGTGGTGGCCACGGGAGGCCTGGCGCCGCTCATCGCCAAGGACTCGAAGACGATCGAGCACACCGACGAGATGCTGACGTTGACCGGCCTCGGTCTCATCTGGGAGCGCAATCGGTAATGGCGCTGGAGCTTTCGCCGCTCGAGAGCTTGCCGCCTGCCGTCGAGCGCGCCGTCGGAGCCAAGGCGCCGGCGCCGATGAAGCTTATGGCGGCGCGCGGCCTGGCGCCGCTGCCGCCGCTCGACATGGTGACGGCGCTCTATCAGCTCTCGTTCTCCGAGGACGAAACGGTGAAGTCGGCGGCGTTCAAGACCGCGGCCGAATTGCCCGAGCGCATCGTCGGCGGCGCGCTCGAGCAGCCGCTCGACGCGCGCGTGCTCGACTTCTTCGCGCGGCGCGTGTTTCTGAAGCCGGCGCTGCTCGAGCGGATCCTGCTCAACAGGGCCACCGCCGACGAGACCTTTCGCCACCTGGCCACGCTCGTCGAGGACAGCGGGCTCGAGATGATCGCCAAGAACGAAGAGCGCCTGTTGCGCCATCCGCCGATCATCGCGGCGCTCTACATGAACCCGAAGACGCGCATGTCGACGGCGCAGCGCGCGCTCGAGCTCGCCGTGCGCAACAATGTGCGCGTCGAGGGCATCCCGGCGTTCGACGAAGCGGCCAAGGCGATCCAGCAGTCGGGCGCGCCGACGGCAGGCGAGGCGGCGAAAGACGACGCGCTGTTTGCGCGCGCGGCCGAGGTCGGCGTCGACCAGGCGGCCGGCCTGCAGCTCATGGCCGTCGACGAGAAGGAGGCCGAGGCGCTCGCCGAAGCCGAGGCGCAGGCGGCCGAGCAGGCGGTCGAGTCGAGCGACGTCGTCGAGGAGGAGAAGAAGCAGAAGATCTCGGAGCTGTCGCCGGCGGCCAAGATTCGCCTGGCGACCCTCGGCAACGCGTTCGCCCGCGCGGTGCTCATCCGCGACACCAATCGGCAGGTGGCGATGGCGGCGATCCGCTCGCCGGCGGTGACCGACATGGAGGCACTGCGCTACGCCAGCAACCGCGGCCTCGAAGACGAGATCATCCGCTTCATCGCCGGGCAAAGGCAGTGGGTACGCTTGAACGGGATCAAAGTTGCGTTATGCAACAATCCCAAATGTCCGCTGCCGGTGGCGATGCGCTTTTTGCCCCATTTGAACGTGCGCGACTTGAAAGCGCTGTCACGCTCGAAGGGAATTCCGTCGGCGCTGTGCACGGCGGCCAAGCAGATGCTACAGCAACGCAACGCATGAGGTTCGACGAGCGCATCGGCGGCGTCCTGGTGGCGCCGCGGCGGACCTTCGCGCGGCTCGGCGCCGGCGAGGCGCGGCCGAGCGACGTGGCGTGGCTGGTGGTGATGCGGCTCGTGGCCGGCGAGCTCGATCGGCTGGCGCGCGCGGTCGGCGTGGCGCGCGAGTTCGGCGTCGGCGCGGCGGCGCAGGAGATCCTGGCGGTGGCCTCGGTGGTGATGCCCGACGTCGTCGGCATCTTGGCGGCGGGGGTGGTCATGCAGCTCTGCTCGCGCTCCAAGCGCGCGTTCGACGTGGCGGCGTATGCATGGGTGCCGTATCTGACGGTGCAGCTCGCCGGCGCGCTCGCGTTCTCCGCGCGCGGCGTGGCGCCGGGAGCAACCGCGCGGGCGGCGCTCGAGGGGCTCGGCCTTCTGTGGGCGCTCGCCGTGTGGATCGTCGCGCTCGTCGAGCTGCGCAAGCTGCCGGCCGACGCCGGCGACGCCAAGGTGAAGTCATGAGCGAGCGCAAGCGAGCGAACGTGAGCGTCCGGCCCGTAGGGCCAGCGGATCGACCCTTCTCACGGTGCACCTGCAGAGTGCACCAGTGAGCGCGAAATGGGTCGGGCGGGCGATCCTCCTGGCGCTGGCCGTGCTCTTCGCGCTGCGCGTGATCGCGATGCGCGGCACCCGCGTGCTCGAGCCGGCGACGCCGCGCGGCTCGCTGGCGCCCGACGTGGCCGGGCCGCTCCTCGTCGGCGCCGATCGCTTCCGCTTGTCGGCGGAGCGCGGCCATCCGGTCGCGCTCGTCTTCTGGGCGCCGTGGTGCGGGCCCTGCCGCGCGGAATTGCCCGGCGTCGAGCGCGTGGCCCAGGCGCTGAAGTCGCCGCCGCACTCGGCGCGCGTCATCGCCGTCGACACCGAAGGCGATCGCGACAGCGCGCTCGAAGCCGCCGCCAAGCTCGGCCTGACCATGCCCATCGTCCTCGACGACGGCAGCGCATCGGCCGCCTATCACGTCACCATGATTCCGCAGACCGTGATCATCGATCGCGCGGGCAGAGTCGCGGCGCTCATGCGCGGCGGCACGACCGAGGACGCGCTCATGCGCGCGCTCGAGCGAGTGGAGCAACCGTGAGCCGGAGACCATGAGCGACACGCTCGCCGACCTGCGCTTCGGCGACCTCATCACCTTCTTGACGGTCCATCGTTGCGGCGCCATCACCGGCGCGGCGCGCGCGCTCGAGGTGACGCCGTCGCAGGTGTCGAAAGCGGTGCATCGCCTGGAGCGCCAGCTCGGCGCCACGCTGTTGTCGCGCTCGACGCGCGGCGTGATCGTGAGCGACGCCGGACGGCGCTTGATTCCGCAGCTCGAGGAGGTCGCGGCGCGGCTGCAGCAGATGCGGCCCGACGCCGACACGCGCGAGGAGCTCGCGCTGGCGGCGCCATCGTATCTGAACGCGATCTTTTTGCCGCGCATCGCCGCCGAGCTCAGCCCCACCGTGGTGCGCGGGCTCGAGCTGCCGCCGGCGTTGGTGCGCGCGTATGCGGTCGAGAACTTCTTCGACGTCGCGCTCGTCGTCGGCACCGAGCGCTTGCCGGGCGCGTGGGTGGGCTCGAACCTGGGCCTGGTGCGCAAGGCGCTCTTCGCCGCGCCCGAGGTCGCGCGCAAGCTCGGCGCGCAGCCGGTCGATCCCAAGCGCCTCGCCGAGCTGCCCTTCGTGACGCCGATCTACAACGTCAACGGCCAGTTCGTGCCCGCCGACGACGCCTGTCCGCTCGGCCACGCGCATCGCAAGCTCGGGCACCAATCGACGACGCTGGTGGTCGGGCTCGACCTGGCGCGCTCGACGGGCCAGCTCATCTTCGGCCCGGCGATCGCGGCGCACGCGCACGTCGCGCGCGGCGAGCTCGTCGAGATCCGCGTGCGCGGCTGGGACGTGAGTGAGCCGCTCACGCTCGCGGTCAACGGCGAGCGCGTGCGGGCGAAGACGCAGAAGCAGCTGATGGCGCTGGTGACGCGGACGCTCGACGAGCTCGACGGCTGACGCGCGCCGCGCCGACGCCGAGCGCGCCGAGCCCGAACGCGAGCAGCCAACCGAGCGCACCGGCGTCGCCGTCGCCGGCGGGCGCGAGCGCGCAGCCGCCTTGCGCCATCGTCGCCGAAGACGGGCCACCGGCCGGCGGCCCCGCGGACCCAGGGTCGCCGGCCGGCGTCGTCAAATCGCGCCCGGAGGGGGTAGGCGCAATCGCTAGATCGGATGCCGTCGCCGGCGGGTTGGTTGCGCTCGCCAGATCGGCGCCGGGCGGGACGTTGCCGCTGACCGCGATCGACATCGTCGTCGCCGCGGCCTTGTCGCCCGAGTCGGAGTCGTTGCCGTTGGTCGAGTTGCCGGCGGCGTAGAGCGTCATCGTGCGCGCCGCCGCCGGCGCGACCACGGAGAATTGGAACGAGAGCCCGCCCGACGAGAACTTCACCGGCGTCGCGTGCGTGACCTCGCCGCTCATGAGCTTCGTCGACGGCGAGACGGTGGCGAGGTGCGCGCCGGCGGCGATCGAGGCGTCGTCGAGCGCGGCGTCGAGCCCGCCGGCGACGGCGGCGCCGCCCGCGATCGTGAGCGTGTAGGTGCCGCTGCCGCCCGCCGGCAGCGAGGTCGGGCCCGACAGCGACACGGTCGGCGTGGCGCCGCCCGAGTGGCACTGGTTGCAGACCGTGCCCGACTTTCCCGAGTAGCCGTCGATGCCGTCGTCGTGCGCGCGCGCGTCGGCGGCGGCGAGGAGGACCACGCCGCACAGGAGTCGACCGAAGGCGAAACGCATGCGTGCGGGCATACTCCGGAACGCTGCCGTTGGGCTATCCGTCGCGTTTTATACGATCGTTTCCAGAATGGAAAACTGCGGACGAGCGTGCGCTACTTGGTGGGGATGGTCTTCTGCCAGCGCTGGACGTAGCCCATCATGCCTTCGCCGATGTGCGCGTCGCAGACGCCGAGTCCCTCGAGATGGTGGAAGGCGCGCATGAACAGATCCTGAAACTCGGGCGAGTCCTTGAGCTGGTTGAGCTTGGCGCGGTCGCCGCGGATGAAGGTGAAGCCATTCAGATCGCCCGCGTGCGGCTGCAGCATGATCTGCTCGAAGCTCTCGATGCGTCCTTCCGCCTGCTGCTGCGCCCAGAACTGATTGGCCTGCTGGAACACTTCGAACGCTTGCGCCTCACGCCCCGTGATCGCCCGATCCCAACCGATGAACAACGCCGCATTCGCCATGATGGACCCCCGATGATGGTTGAAGAGCGCGGGCAGCCTACGCCCGGCGCCGACGAGGGTAGTGAACGTTGTTGCGACGATCGCGCTACTTCGGATGCTGCGCCTGCGCCGTCTCTTCGATGGCGGAGGCGTTGCGGTGGCGCGCCGTGGGAAGGTGCGCGTCCCAGCAAGAGACGGAGCAGAACATGAGCTTGATCCGCCCCGAGTTGCAGGTCGACACCGAGCAGCGCCAATACTTCGAACCGAGCTGAATCGGCTTGCGACACATCGAGCAGACGGCGAACGGCGCCATGGCACGACAGCGTATCACAACACCGGCTCGCCAAAGGCGAGCCCACGCAACAATAGCCGCGGCGGAGCCGCACAACATGACATCAGGCGCTGAATTTCGCAGTTGCCGCCAACTTTGGTATGATGTCATGTTGTGCGGCTCTGGTCGTTTGTGCTGCTCGAGTG
>DASXOU010000642.1:0-7935 GCA_036494045.1 Polyangia bacterium
TCTGCGCCGGAGGCAAAGCGAAGAAGCTCGCGCTGACCGCGTGCATGCGCAAGCTGCTGACCGTGCTGAATGCGATGGCGCGGTCAAACACGCCGTGGCGCCTCCTACCGATGGGCACACAAGACAGTTGCTGAACAGTGCTTGACGCCGATCGGTGTCGTTGGGATTCCACGCTGCCATTGCAATGACCGGGCGGGGTCCTGCGCAACGGCTGTGCTCGAGCCGAGCGGGCGGTTACAGTGAAGGCACGCTCCTGTGCGGCGGTGGCCTGATCACGAGGCCGGCGGTTCTCGACGCTGGTGCTCGCATCCACCGTCCGTGTGTCTTACGCACCGCTTCCTCGGCGGGCGCGTTTTGGGCTTGCAACGGCGGTGCGGTCGTGGTAAAGATGCCTAATCAAGATGATGCAGGTTGGGTTTCGGTTTCGGACTTGGGGTGGCGCGCGCAAGGGCGCGGGGCGGAAGCGTGTGCGGGCGCGACAAGCGGTGGTGCATCGAAGGCGGCCGGTGTTGAAGGCACGCTTTCCCGTGCACGTGACCTGGCGGATGCGCGATGACGTGTGGCAGTTACGGACGCGGCGATGTTTTGGGGTGCTGGCGCGGGCGTTTTGGGGCGGGGCCAATCGGTTCGGGTTTCGGCTCGTGCATTATTCGGTGCAGGGGAATCATTTGCACTTGCTCGTCGAGGCGGAGGATGCGCGGTCGCTTTCGCGGGGGATGAATGGGCTCGGTGTGCGCGTGGCCAGGGGGCTCAATCGCGTGATGCGGCGGCACGGCAAGGTGCTCGAGCAGCGCTATCACGGGCACATTCTGAAGACGCCGACGGAGGTGCGGCACGCGGGCGCGTATCTGTTGCAGAACGCCGCGCGGCATCTTGGGCTCGTCGGCGCGGATCCGTATACGTCGCGCGTGCCGGTGGTGGCGCCGCGGACGTTTCTGATGCGGCGGCTAGGGTGAAAAGAAAACGCCCGGCGCGGGGCCGGGCGTTCTCGGACTTCGTATGTGTGAGGTGTCTACAGCTTGGTGACGTTGGTTGCTTGCAGGCCCTTCGGACCCTCCGTGATCTCGAACTGCACGGCCTGGCCTTCGGAGAGCGAGCGGAAGCCATCGCCCGTGATCGCGCTGTAGTGTACGAAGACGTCCGGACCGTCCTCGCGCGCGATGAAGCCGTAGCCTTTGGCGTCGTTGAACCACTTCACGTGACCTTGCGCTAGTGCCATACGAACCCTCCTTACCCCCACCCGGAAAACGAGATCGGGTGTTCTTGGCGCGACCATATCGCGCGACGCGTCAATGTCAATACAGTTTGCGAAGGTGCGAGGCGGGGTAGTACTGGCGCAGGATTTCGTCGTAGCGCTTGCCCGCGGTGGCCATGCCGACGGCGCCGACCTGGCACATGCCGACGCCGTGGCCGTGGCCGCCGCCGAGCGCCGTCAGCGACGAGAGATGGCCGCCGGCGTCACGCTGCAGATCGAGCACGAACATGGCGCTCTTGAGGTTGCCGAGGGCGCGCCGGATCTCGAGCTCACCCTTGATCTCGCGCTCGCCGGAATCGCCGACGAGGCGCAACTTGGTGGCGCGGCCGGAGACGCCGCGCTCGAGCACGACCAGGTCGCGCAGGCGGCCGACGGCGGCGCGCGACTCGAGCGCGGGCACATCGATCGTCTTCTGCCAGCGGAAGTTCACTTGCGCTTCTTTGGGGCGCGCGCACCACGGGCCATCGGGCGATGGGCCGATGGCGAGCCACGCGCGCAGCTCGGCGTCGCCGATGGTCGCGAACTTCGGCAGGCGCGCGGCCAACAATGGATCGGCGTCGAGCCGGCCGCGCAACGATGGATCGGGCGGGCCGCCCCACACGTTCTCGTTGTTCTCGCCGTGGCCGCCGCACGACGCGGAGTAGACGGCGTCGACGAGGCCGCCGCCGTCGTCGCGCACGAGGAGCTCGCCGCGCGTGGCTTGCACGGCGGCGGTGGCGCGCGCATCTTCGCGGCCGGCGCCGGCGTAGACCTGACAGTGCTGCGTCGAGCACAAGCGATAGGGATCGGTCAGGTGGCGCGTGCCGATCTTCGCCAACAGCTCGTTGCGCGCGGCGACGGCTTGCGCCTTGAGCGCCTCGGGCGGCGACGACGCGGACATCTCGGCGGGCACCAGGCCGGCCAGCAACTTGTCCTCGGGCACGGCGTTGACCACCGCGAGCTGTCCGGCGTTGTCGACGGTGACGTAGACCTTGCCGAAGTATTTGCGCGTCTCCTTGCCGCCGTGCTCGTTGTCGACGTCGGCGAGCGCGATCAGGCCCGACGGGCCGGGCTCGAACCACAGGATCGAGTCGTTGCGCACGACGGTGCCGCGATCGTCGATGGCTTCGACGGTTCCACGCGGCCGCTCGGCGAGCTCGGGATAGGCGGTGCCGCCCGAGGTGCCGGCGGCGGCGACGAGCACGCGGCGGCTGTCGAGCACCTGGCCCTTGACGGCGAAGAGCGCGCCGGTCTCGAAGGTGCGCGTCGCTACCTTGCGCTCGCGCCACTTGCGCAGCTCGGCTTGCAGCGCGTCGGTCTCGGAGGCGGCGAACGAGGCAACGATGTTGTGCGTGACCACCTTGCCCGGCTTGCCGTCGACGATGCGCACCTTCCAGGTGTTGCCGCCGCGCAGCTCGGGGCCGCCTTCGCCGTCGGGCAGAAGGCGCACGCCGTCGGCCGACAGCGTCACCGACGGGCGATGCTCCATCACGCGCACCGTCACGATGGGCAGCCCGCCCTGCGTCCAGGCAAATTGGTTCGAGTAGACGACGCGCAGCTTGTCGGCGCCCGACAGCTCGTCCGCCGACAGGCTCGCGGCCGCCCCGACGACGATGATCGCGGCTAGCGCGATCCGTTTCACGCGCGCAGCTCGTGCTTCGCGATGTAGTTCAGGTTCAAAAGGTTGATCGTGAAATGCGCGACGATGGGCGCGCCCAGGTTTCCCAGCTTCATGTGCATGAGCCCCATGGCAACGCCCATGATGAACGACATGATCGTCCACGGCAAAAATCGCCACTGCGCGCGCACGTGCATGAGCGCGAACAGCGCCGACGACGGCCACAGCCCGAGCGCCGGCAGCATCGCGCCGCGGAAGAAGAGCTCCTCGCCGATCGACGATGACATCGCGAGCAGAAAGATCTCGCGCGACGAGAGCTCGTGCACGACGGCGTGAAACTCGCGATGCAGCACGCGCGCCCACTCCATCGAGTGCACCGCCAGGCGCGACAAGAAGACCATCGCCAGGCCGAACGCGAGCCCAACGAACGGGCTCACCGCCAGCATCAGCGTGTTGCGCTCGCCGTATTCGTAGATGTTGCGATCACCACGCCACCAACCCCAGCCGATCGCCGCCAGACCGAGCGCGCTGTAGAGCGCGACGATCACGGTGGCGCGGTTCATGCGGGGAGCACGCGGCGTCGGAGCGAGAGCCATCCGAGCCTTCACTATAGCCGGCGACGCGCCGCTTCGCACGCGCGGAACGCGGGTCGAGCGTGATATGATCGGTCGCAATGTGGGGGATGCGACTCGGGGTGGTCCTCGTGACGCTGGCGACGGCATTTCCGGCCGCGGCCGAGGACAAGGATGCGGCGCGGAAGGCCTTCAGCGAAGGGGCGCGCTATTACAACTTGAGCCAGTATTCCGACGCGCTCGATGCCTTCAAGCGCGCCTATTGGAACTATGAGGAGCCGTCGTTCCTCTACAACATCGCGCAGTGCGAACGCGCGCTCAACCACAAGCAAGAGGCGATCACGTTCTATCGCAACTACCTCCGGAACGCGCCCGAGACGCCGCGGCGCGCCGAGGTCGAGAAGCTGATCGCCGATCTCGAGGCGTCGATCAAGCAGGACCGGGCGGTGGCCACGGCGCCGCCCGAAGGCACGATCACGTCGCCGCCGGCGCCGGCGCCGTCGCCGCTGGTGAATCCGACGCCGACGGCCTCGTCGTCGGCGATCGTCACGTCGAGCGCGCCGCCGCCGCGCGAGAAGCCGCTCTACAAGCGCGCGTGGCTGTGGGGCGTCGTCGCCGGCGCCGCCGTGGTCGTGGCGGGCGTCGCGATCGGCGTCGGCATCGCCGAGTCGTCGCCCAAGAATCCGACGCCGTCGCTCGGCCGGTCGACGGTCAACTGATGCGTTGGCTCGCGCTCCTCGGCGCGTCGACGATCGCGCTCGCCGGCTGTCACCCGACGCGCAAGTGCAAGTCGGGCACGGTGCTGCTCAGCGTGGAGCTGCCCGCGGGCACCGATACGCTGCAGTATTCGGTGTCGATTGACGGCGTGGCCACGACGCCGCAATCGGTGACGTTGTCGGGCGCGCCGACGCACGGAACGCTCGAGCTCGACTTCTCGAGCTATCCGGCCGGACACATGGTGAGCGTCACGGTCACGGCGCTCGGCGGCGGCGTGGCGCTCGGCTCGGCGATGAGCGCGGCGCGCACGCTCGCCGGCGGCTGCGACGCGATCACGCTCGCGATCAGCGCGGCCGGTGACGCCGGCGTGGGCGATCTCGGCGGCGACGGCGGCGGTGGCGGCAGCGGCGACGGCGGCGGCGTGACCGCGAGCTGCGCCGGCCCCGGCGATTGTCCGACGGGCCAATCGTGCGATCTCGCCAGCGGCACCTGCACGACCTCGTGCAACGCGACGCAGCCGTGCAACGGCGGCTGCTGCTTCGGTGGCACCTGCGATCCGGGCACGTCGACGCCGTCGTGCGCGCTCGGGCAGGCGGTGTGCGGCGCCTGCACCGGCAACAGCGCCGGCTCGGCGTGCCTCGCGAGCGGCGCGAGCAACGTGTGCGGCTGCACCAGCTCGAGCGACTGCTTGCCGAACCAGGCGTGCAACACGACGACGCACACCTGCGGCTCGGCGTGCGACATGAACACGCTATGCAACGGCGGCTGCTGCGGATCGTCGGGAACATGCCAGACCGGCACGGCGCCCACAATCTGCGGCAACAACGGCGCGTCATGCGGTGACTGCACGAGCAACCAGAACGGACACCAGTGCATCGCCGTCACCGGCGGCGGACAGTGTGGCTGCAACGCGATCGGCGATTGTCCGGGCTCGTCGACGAGCTGCAGCACGAGCAAGCTGTGCGTGAACACCTGCGGCACCGGAATGGCGTGTTTGTCGGGTTGCTGCTCGTCGGCGACGAGCGGCACCTGCATGCCGGGCACGTCGCAGACCGTGTGCGGCGCGGTCGGCTCGACCTGCGCGACCTGCGTCGGCAATGCGAACGGCACGGCCTGCTTGTCGTCGGGCGCGTGCGGCTGCAACAGCGCCACCGACTGCGCCGTCGGCCAGGCGTGCGACTTGTCGAACCACCACTGCACGACCTCGTGCAACGCCAGCCAGCTGTGCAACGGCGGCTGCTGCTCGTCGGCGGGAAGCTGCGCCGTCGGCAACACCACGGCGGCGTGCGGCGCATCGGGCGCGTGCGCGACCTGCCCGAGCGACGTGACCTGCGCGACCTATACCTGCAACGGCACCTCGTGCGTGACCACCTACCACGCCGGCACGCAGTGCGCGGGCCCGCTTCCGATGAGTTGTCTCGGCGCTGCCTACTGCCTCAGCGGCAACCCGACGTGCCCGGCGCGCCAGAGCACGTGCGGCAGCAAGCACTGCTGCGACGGCACCTGCACGACGAACGTCTGTGAGTAACCTCAGCCGACGCTGACGTGGCGCTTGCGCACCAGCGGATCGCCGGCGCGCGCCGCCCACTCGAAGTGCGCGCCCTTCTGCGACGTGAGCGTCCGATGCTGGCGGAAGCGCCCGACGAAGGGCGAGCGCCGCCACACGGTGACGCGCGCGTCGGCGCACTCGGTGTTGTGACAATAGGCGGGCTCGCCGTCGGGATCGACGTACTCGGCCATCACCATGTCCTCAGGCCGGCAGGTGAGCTCGGCCTCGATCTTCCACTGCGCGTCGACGGCGTGCAGGTGATAGCGGCCGGTGCCGTAGTCGCTGCGCGCCAGCGGCAGCTTCCAGAAGTCGCGGAAGTGCAGCGCCGGGGGATCGTTGCCGTCGAGGTAAAGTGACATCAGTGTCAGTTTCGGCAGCACCACCGGCCCGCGGCGCAGGCGCACCGACAGCGTCTCGAGCGCGGCGCCGCGATCGCCCTCGAACGCGTTGCAGTGCGACCAGGCCCACGAGTAGGCGTGCTTCTTGCCCCACAGATGCGTCTGGCCGAGCGGATCGCCGTCGAGCGCGTAGCTCTGGCCGTCGACGGTGATGGTGCCGCGCGCGGCGACGTTGAGGTTCGGCGTCTGCACCAGCGTGTCGGCGAACGTGGCCTTGTAGACCGACGACGGCAGGTGCTGATGCAGCGTCTCGGCGGGCGTCCAGCGCAGATCCCACGACGCCTCGTGCCCGTCGCCGGCGAGGTGACCCTTGGCGGACGCCGACGTCAGCTCGGCGTCACCGATGCGCACGCGAAACGGCGCCGGCTCCTGGCGCAGCTCGGCGATAGGAAACTTCTTGTTGATGCCGAAGGTGCGCGCGGCGTCGTTGCCGTCGAAGCGCGCGAACCACAGCTGCGCATAGGGCTCGCCGTGGCCCTCTTCGGGTGCCTCGAGCGTGTAGCGGATCCAGAAGCCGGTGCGCGATTCCAGGTGCGAGAGCGTGGCGTACCAGACCTCGTAGTGGCCGCGCTGGAAGGCCCAGCGCATGCGGTTGGCTTCGGCGGAGTCCATGACGATTGCATACCACGCGCGTGCTAGAGTAGGCGGTCCATGGCGCACATCCTTCTGGTCGAAGACGACGCAGAAGTCGTCGGCTACGCCCGCAACCTGCTCGAGAACAAGGGCTACACGCTCGAAGTCGCCGGCGACGGCGAGGCGGCGATGATCGCGTACATGACGCGGCGGCCGGATCTGATCCTGCTCGACGTGTTCGTGCCGCGCATCGACGGGCTGCGCTTCGCGCGCAGCTTGCACGAGCAGTTTCCTCTCGACCGCGTGCCCATCGTGGTGTGGACGGGCGCGTACGAGCCGGAGTCGATCGGCGATCTCCTCGACACGCCGCACGTGTTGCGCAAGCCGGCGGCGTCGGACGAATTGATCGAGACGGTGCAGCGCGCGCTCGGACAGGAGACCAAGACGCGCGGGCTGCGCGTGCTCGTGGTGTCGGAGAAGGTGGCGGCGCTGCGCGCGCTCGTCGAGGAATTGCGCGCGGAGTTCGACGTGTCGACGGCGTCGCGCTGGGACGAGGCGCTCGCGCTCGTCGACGTGCGGCCTTATGAAGCGGTCGTGGTCGACATCGCCGACGGCGCCGGCGGCGTGGCCGAGCGCGACGGCGCCGGGATCTTGCGCGCGGTGCACGCGCGCCATCGCGACACGGCGCGCGTGGCGGTGATCGCGCCCGAGCAGGAGAAGCTCGGACGCGAGCTGACCGCGACCGGCGCGGCCGAAGTCGTGCTGCGCAGGCCGTGGGAAAAGGGCGCGCTCGCCGGCGAGCTGCACGCGATCGTGGGCTGATGGCGGACGAGAAAGCAGACGAGAAGGAAGAAGAGAGGGATCTGACGGCCGTCTTGGTGCCGGCGGGGCAGCTCACCGTCGCCGAGATCTACGCCATCGTGCGCGAGAGCGGGCGGCACGCGGCGATCGTGCGCGTGGCGCCGCTTTCAAACGTCGGGCTCGTGCAGATCGAGGTGCACGACGTGCGCGGGATGCCGACCGAAGATCCGGCGCTGGTGCAGCGCTTCTCGCGCGGCGGGCGCGCCGTCTTCGTGCACGTCAATCACTCGGCCAAGCAGGCGATGGTGCATCGCTTCGTCGACGGCAAGGGCGACGAAGGCTTCGCCGGCGCGCCCGGCGACGACTTCACGACGCGGCTGCGCGCCGAGGCGGGCGCCGATTTGCCGTCGCTGCACGCCGCTGACGACGGGACGCGCCTCGGCATCGGCGTCGCCGCGTCGAACACCTGCGCC
>DASXOU010000643.1:0-5612 GCA_036494045.1 Polyangia bacterium
AGCTCGGCATCACGTGCAATCTGCGCGCGCTCGCCGTCGCGCGTCGCCCGCAACCAGCGCCCTTCGATGCGCGCAAGCTCGGCGCGCGGGACTTCTGTCTTCGTACGTCCTGCGTACCACTCGACGAGGCCAGTGATGGGATCGATCACATAGCCGAAGCTTCGATCCTCGATGACGGTGATGGCTCTATGCACGTAGGCCGTCGCCGCCTGAAACCGCTGTTCGACGGTCGGCATGGGCTCCTCCTTTCGTGCGGTGTAGAAGACGCATCGCCGCCGGCCCGCCGATACTGCGCGGGCCGGCGACGACGCAACGAATTACGACGCTGCCGACAACGGCTGGATCGATCCCGCCGAGCTGAAGAACTTGGCGTAGACCGTCACGCACAAGTGATTCGCCGGCAGTTGGACGAACGAAGCCGCACGCCACGGAATCGTGACCATGAGCGCGCTCCCCGGAACCAACGCGGTCGGATCGACCGCGTCGCCCTGCATATCGGCGGCGCCGATCGTGACCACGAGATCGAGGTCGCCATCCTTGCCATGCTCGTCGAGCTCGATTCCGCCGTACGAAAACTCGACGGAATCGCAGCCGGTCGGGACGACGAAGGCAAGCGCCGCCGACGACTTGGTGATCATCCGCGCGTTCAGCGTCTCGTCGATCATCTCTTCGATCAACGAATCCTGAGCCGGTGAGTGCTGTGCACGGAATCGCGGGTTGTGGCTGATCGCCGACAAGATCACCGGCTGCTGCGCCAGCACGTCGTCATCCAACGAGTCCGTCGACGCCGGAGCCGGCGACGGAACCACCGCGAGCGGAGCCGCGACCGTCGGCGACGCGGCCGACAGATCCGCGGGCGTCGACGCGGACGAAGCAGGCGCCGAAGTGGCCGGCGTCGCCGGGTTCGTCGACGACTCCGAAGACGCCGGTGCACCGGCGGCGGCCGGCGCGCTCGGAACGTTGATCACGACGGTCACGGGCGACGGCGAAGCAGCCGGCGCGCTCGACGCAGGTGCCGTCGACGAAGCCGGCGGCGCGCTCGCCACGATCGGAGCGCCCGACACGACCGGCGCAGTCGGAGTTGCCGGCGCGCTCGGGGCGGCCGGCGCCGACGGAGCGACCGGCGCGGCGGGAGCGCTCGCGCCGGCCGCCAACGTGGCGCACGCCGCCGCCAGCGCAGCAGCGGCGCCTGACGGGCTGCCGACGATCGGAGTGCCCACAACGCCGGTTCCGCACGCCGGCAGCGGATAGGGAAGCTCGGTCGGCGCAAACACCTGGTTGAAGATGCCGTCCTGAGCCGGCGGCTGGTACGGCGCATCGCCGCACGGCCGCGACGGGCCGTCGCCCGTCGGCACCGTTGGATACGGCAGATCGTTGGTGCCAAAGAAATCGAAAACACCCATGTGTGTTCTCCTCGTGCGCGCTCACGCCGCCCACGTCATGCGGGCGATCGTGAGCATCGCGTTTTCTGGTTTCGGAAGAAGCGGAGCGGAAGGCGCTACGCTCGGACTCGACGCGCGCGGCGCCGGCCGCGCATCGGTTGGATGAACACCGGCCGGCAGCCGCGCATCGGCCTTAGGCGACCTTGCGCCCCGGCAGCGCCGCCAAGATCGAGTTGGTGTCGCTGTAGCCGAGCAGCGCCTTGCCGACGGTGTCCCAGATCCCCATGCGCCGCTGAAAGCGCTGCTGGTTTTGGTTGTAGATCATGAGCCACTGCTTCTGGATCGGCTCGGGCAGCCCGTCGGGAATCTGCGGCGGAACCGGCTCGTCGGCCATCATCGAACCGAGGAGCACGACGGCGCCGGCGAGCGGGGCGATCGGATGCTTCATCAAATACTCGAGCACGTTGGTGTGCTCCTTGTCCTTCGAGGCGCACTTGTCCACGGACTTCTCCTTCTCCGGCTGCGTGGCCGGCTTTGCGGGTTGGGGCTGCGGAGCGACGGGCGCGGGGCGAGCGGGCGCGGGACGCGCAGGCTGCGGACGCGCGATCGCGCTCGACGGAGCGGAGCGCCCACGGTCGGGCTCCATCCACGCGCGCTGGTGCCAGTCATAGAGCCACCCATCCATCTGCGTGCCGGAACGTCCGACCAGATTGTGGCCCGACGGCACGGTGTACTTCTTGTTGTTGAGCCGCCACTCCTTGCCGTTCCAATAGGCCTTGGGCTCGTTCGTGTCCTGAACGCTGCCCGACGGCGGGTAATACCCGAAATGCGGGGTCGCCATTTCTCTCCTCCATGAGATCGACGGGCGCACGGCGCCCGTCCAAGGTGCGTCGTCGCGGAGTGCGACGGGCACGTGTACGCGAGCTGCTAATGCGGCTCGCCGTTCAGCGCAGCGCCGTCACCGACGACGCCGCGCACTTCACGCGGCAGCCAGCTCGCCGTCGGCGTCGCGCTCATCGTACGAGGAGGCGTCGCGCTCGTACGCATCGGCGTCCCGTTCGTCGTACGTGCTCGCATCACGCTCGTACCCGTCCGCGTCACGCTCGTCGGCGTCGCGCTCGTCGTACGTGTTCGCGTCGCGCTCGTCATACGCAGACGCGTCGCGCATGTCTTCGCCATACGCGTTGCGGGCGTAATCGTCCGCGTCCGCGTCGCGGATATCGTCGCCATAGGCGTTGCGCGTGTAATCGTCCGCCTCGGCGTCGCGGATGTCGTCGCCGTACGCGTTCCGCTCGTAGTCCTCGCCGTTCGCGTCACGCGTCGGCCGCAACGGCGACGTGTACTGCGGCGCGCCGCTCGCCTTCGACGGCAGTGCGGGCGACGACTCCGCGGCCGGCAGACCCGGACCATTCGGACCGTCGGCGATGACTTGCCGAATCTCCGAACGCAGGGCGGTCAGAAGATCGCAGGTCTGTTGCTTCTGCGTCTCCTTGTGGCTGTCGGCGAGCTTGCCAAGCGCGTCGTTCAACTCCTGGCGCGTGACGAATCCATCACCTTCGGCTGCGCGCTGCTCGGCGTTGGTGGGCTGCGGCCTGGCCGGTGCCTGAGCCTCGCGGTGCGGCGCGTGCTTACTGAACGCGCTCACGATGTGCGGCACTGTGCCGACCACCGCCGCACCGACGACGGCACCAGCTCCCGCCTGACGAAGCCACGGCTGTTTGCCGAGCGTCATCGCCGCGAGTCCCGCCGCCGCGGCGCCCGCCGCGACGAGACTCGGGTTGGCGTGGAACCTCTGCGTGGCGATCACCGCGGCAGTACCGCCCGCGAGCCCGCCGAGCACGGGCACGAGCGTACTACCGGCCCTTTCGGCCAAGGCGCCACCAGAAGCCTGCCGCTTCCTCTCGCGCGTCGTGTGCACGACGACGGTCTCGATCTGCGGTTTGCTGCGCGGCTCCTTCGCCGTCACCGTCGACGGCTGCACGCCCCGCACCACGCGGGGCCTTTTCCTTCTGGGCATCGTTTTCTCCTCCCCCGACGGGGTTCGATTGCGTTTGTTTGGCCCCCGCTCCGAAGAGCTGCGTGAAGCTGAATCCGCTCGGCTGCGCCGATGGTGCGGGCTGTGGCTTCGGCTGCTCGACGGGGCGTTGCGCTCCGGCTGCGGGCGGGGGCGCGGGCTTTTTTTCGGGTTGCTTCCTTTTGTCTTGTCCAACGAGCTTGGCCTCCTGTTCTCCGAGCGCATCGGCGACCCGCCCGCCGGTATCGCCGAGGTAGAACTTCAAGATCGGCTTGCCGACGTACTGATGCGCTCCCGTCAAAAGGTCGCCCCACTGAAAATTTCGGTTGGCGTTTCGACGCGGAAACAGATCGACCGCGTGCCAGTGGCCGGCGAATTGCTCGACGAGCCCGGTATGACGGAGCGGCTTGTCGACGGTGGCGAGCGCTCGCCGTGTCTTCGGATCGGTCGCTTCCAACAGCATCAGCGCCGCGAACGACCGCTCGACGCAGTTGGGATCGTCCGGAAATAGCCGCGTCCGCTGCGGTACATCGCACATGATGAAGCGGATCTGCTCCTCGCCGTGATCGTCGGCTTGCGGCAACGATTGGAGCCATAGGATCACGGCCTCGCGCGTGCCGAGACGCGCGGCGACGAGTCGCACGAGCGTCGACGGTGCCAGTTCGCGCGCGAACGTCGTCAGTTGCCCGAGACATTCGGCATCGTTGATGGGATCGGCGATCACGACGCGCCTCGGTCGTTGCCGCCTCCAACGGCGGGCGAGCGCGTCAGTTCGCCGAGCAGCGTTCTGACGAGTCCGACATCTCTGGCCAAATCGTCCGCGCTGAGCTTGGCGAATGTCGCCAAGAACGCGTTGGCACTCGCGCGGACGGCTGCCGAACCACTCTCGGTCTGGTTTCGCAGCATCGCCGTGATCAAATTGGCCACTGTCTCGCTGTTCGTCAGAATCGATTGATACCGGCTGGCAATGAGCCGAAGAATGCCGTCGTCGACAATGCGCGCGTCCAGCTCGCGCAATTGATCGCTCCACGGCGCGGTTGTCGCGTTGTTCGCTTTCATGGTGTTCTCCGTCGAATGGTTGGTGCTACGAATACTGAATGGCCGTCGTGACTAGCCTCCGACCGGACCGCCCCCACCAAATCCGCCGCCTCGGATCATGTCGTAGACCTGCTTCGCCAACATTCCGAACTGCATCAACTGCTCCGGCTTGGCGTTGAGCAGGCTGTCCATCCAACCGCCGCCACCGGCCGGAGGCGGCGGCATCGGCTGCTCCATCATGATCGGCGTGGGTGCGACCGGCGCCGGTGGCCGAACCGGACCGTATCCGCTGACGGTCGATTCGAGCGCTCGCGCAAGCTGCTCGTTCTGCCGTTCGATGGTCGCCTGCTGACGCACGAGTAACGCGAGCAACGATGACTTCTCGTCGACCGGCGACGATCCGTCATCATCCTCGTCATCGCTCTCGGGTACCTCCGTGACAGCGACAAGGCCCGCGATGATGCGGCCCTCCGTGTCGATGGGGTAGAGGAGGTATCGATCGGGTGGACAACCCGTCGAGATCAGGTCGTCGAGCGTCGAGCCAAGCGGGATCTCGAGCTGGCGCCCCGTCTCGCCGTCGAACACGTTGCGCGGTCGGCCACGGCGCCCGCCACCACGACGCACGCGCCACGCAACCGCCTCGTCGGGGATTTCGATCGGATTGCCGTTGCTATCGTAGGCGAGTGGATACCGTGACGCGCTCTTGGGCGCTGGCGTCGCGACATTCTCTTCATCGGTGTCCATCGATCACCCCGCCTTCCGACGACGCGACGCGGGCACTGTCAGCTCGTCGAGTCGCATGACCGTCAGTTGATCGGCGAGGCGTCCTACCCAGTCCGCCAGCGTGCCGTGACGCGGATCGAAGCCGCGCAGAGGCTCCATGCTGACGCCTTCGAGATGGTCCGTGATGTCCCCATGGATTCTGGTGACCAGATCGGTCCACGGCAGTCGATGCCCACGACGAACGAGCACACGCTCGACGCGAGCCGTGATCAGTGAGTCGAAGCGACTCATGAATTCGAGCCACGCGGCGTTGTGCTCCCTCAGCATTCCGCGGACAAGCGTGTCCTCGTCGGCGAACGCCCAATAGTTCCTTGAACGAGCGGACGCGTTGGCGCCCGCCGCGCTGGCGGCTTGCTCCTGCATGATGATGTCTCCTGAGTTCGTGTTGGGAAAAG
>DASXOU010000644.1:0-26996 GCA_036494045.1 Polyangia bacterium
GACCATGACGCCATCATACTTCCGTCCGGCAGTTTTAGCGTTTCTTCGAGACCAGCGGGTCGAGCGAGCCGAGCCGCTCGCCCAGCATTTCGATCATCGACTCGGTGGCGTCGAGCTTCTTGCGCTGCGTGAGCAGCGTGATGTCGAGCGCGATGTTGTTGAGCGCGACCTCGGTGATCGCCGGATGGCCGGTCACGACCGCGTCGCTGTCGTCCTCGGGCTCGGCACCGCCCATGAGCGTGCGGCCGTGGTCGACGACGAGGATGATCTTGTGCTTCCAGAACGCTTCGAGGTCCTTCTCGTCGAGGCCGTAGCTGTAGATCTTGCCCGGCTGCTCGTCGAGCGCGCAGAACGAAAACGTGATGATCTTGGCCTTGCGCTTGTGCGCCGCATCGAACGCCGGGCGCAGCCGCGTCGCTTCGCGGCGCCACAAGCTGCAGAAGATGTGGCTCTGCGCGCCGTCGATGAGCGTGCGCGCGCGCTCGATGACTTCGTTGTAGCCGGAGACGTTCCACAGATCGACGGGCGGCGGCGGCGGACGCAAGCGGCGCAACGAGGCGTCGAGCCCTTCGAGCGAGCGATCGAAGCGGCGGCGCAAGACGCCGAGGAGGTCGGTCGGCGGCAGCGGTGCGTAACGCGCCGGCGTCTCCTCGACGCGCGCGACCATGCCCTCGTCCTCGAGCCGTTTGAGCACCGCGTAGATGGCCGAGCGCGGAATGCCGGCGCGCTGCGCGATCTCGTATCCCGTCGCCGGGCTCTCGAACAAGAGGCCCTTGTAGGCGCGGGCTTCGTTCGTCGAGAAGCCGAGCTCGGACAGCGATTCGAGGATATCGTCGCGCGTCACGCGCCTGCGGTATAACACGGGCGCACAAAGGCATGGCCGAGAAAAACTACATCACGCCCGACGGATACAAGCGCCTGGTGGACGAGCTGACCGAGCTCGCCACCGTCGAGCGGCCCAAGGTCGTGCGCGAAGTGTCGGACGCGGCGGCGGAGGGCGATCGCTCGGAGAACGCGGCGTACATCTATGGCAAGCGGCGGCTGCGCGAGATCGATCGGCGCATGGGATTTTTGCAGCGGCGGCTGGAGCACGTGCAGATCGTGAAGGCGGAGGAGCAGCAAAAGGATCGCGTGCGCTTCGGCGCGTTCGTCACGATCGAAGACGAGGAGGGCGACGAGCGCGTCTATCAGATCGTCGGCGTCGACGAGGTCGACGCGGGACGCGGCAAGATCAGCTGGAAGTCGCCGGTTGGGCGCGCGCTGCTCGGAAAGCAGATCGACGACGACGTGAAGGTGCGCTGGGACGCCGGCGAGCGGGAGCTCGTGATCATCGACATTCGCTACGACGCGCCGACGGGCGGCGCGAAGGCTAAGCCGAAGCCGAAGGCGAAAGCGAAGCGCACGTGACCGGCACGCTCGTCCTGTCGCGCAACGACGTCGCGCGCAACCTGCCCTTGCGCGAGCTCGCCTCGGTGATCGGCGACGCCTACATTCGCCACTCGACCGAACCGCCCGATACGATGATCGTCCCGCGCCCGCAGCGCGCGCTCGCGAAGATCGGCGACGGACAATCGGTGGTCGTGAATTTCCCCGGCGTCCTCTCCGGCTACGACGCCTACACCGTCAAGGTCAACGCCAAGACGGACGCCAATCCGGCGGCGGGCCTGCCGTTTCTGCGCGGCGCGATCCTGCTCGTCGATCGCGCCACCGGCGCGCTGCGCGCGATCCTCGACTCGGCGCTGATCACGGCGATGCGCACCGCCGCCGCCGGCGCGCTCGGCGTGACCGCGCTGGCGCGCCCGGGCGCATCGACCGTGGCGCTGTTCGGCGCGGGCGTACAGGGCACGTGGCACGTCGGCGCGCTGGCGGCGATCGAGCGGCTCGGCGCGGTGCGCATCTACGATCTCGAGCGCGCGCGCTCCGAGCAGCTCGCGGGCGAGCTCGTCAAGTCGCTCGGCGTCGAGGCGCGCGCGGCGCGCTCGCCCGAGGACGCGGTCGACGGCGCCGACGTCATCATCACGGTGACCACGAGCCGCGTCGCCGTGCTCGACGAGAAGCTGGTGCAGCCGGGCGTGCACGTCTCGGCGTTCGGCGCCGACGAGCCGGGCAAGATCGAGCTCGGCTCGGCGCTGTGCCGGCGCGCCAAGCTGGTGGTCGACGATCGCACGCTCGCGCTCACCGACGGCGCGATCAACGTGGCGGCGGCGGCCGGCGAGCTCGACGCCGGCGCCATCCACGCCGAGCTCGGCGAAGTGCTGGCCGGCCGCAAACCCGGCCGCGAGCGCGACGACGAGATCACCATCTTCGGCGCCGTCGGCATGGCGTGGCAGGACCTGGTCGCCGCAGAATTGTGTTACCGGAAAGCGATCGACGCCGGCGCGGGCGTCTGGATCGAAATGTAAGCGGCTCTTTATAGACGCTTCGCGAAGTGCACTTGGCGCTCGACTTCGGTGAAGCCGAGCGAGCGATGCGCAGCGATCGACGCCGTATTGTCGATGAGCGAGCCCGATGCGAGCTCGTGGTGACCGTTGGCGCGCGCCCATTCTTCGACGGCGGCGAACAGCCGACCGCCCCAACCGCGGCGCCGCAGATCCTCGTCGACGTACCACGCCTACATACGCGACCGGGCTCGTGTCGCAACCTTCCGCGTACGGGCGCGTCCCGACCTCGACGTAGCCGCCGAGCCGTTCGTCGCCGCGATCGATCACGAACCACACGACGTCACGACCGAACGGATCGTCCGCGTCGGGAAACATCGCGCGCGCCATCCGCTCGAGCTCGCGCCGATCGCGCCCTTCATACGCGCGCACCTTCATGATCGGCAGTATACCGACCGCCCACCGTCGCGCGTTGATGCCGACACTTGTGATAAGAAGCGAGCATCCATGCCGCACAAATCAGAGGATCTGGCCGCGCTCACCGCCCAGGTGCGCCGCGGCGGCGCCGAGAAGTACCACGCCAAGAACGAAGCCGAAGGCAAGCTGTTCGCCCGCGATCGCCTGCGCCTGCTCCTCGACGACGACGCGCGCGACTTCGTCGAGGATGGCCTCCTCGCCAACAACGGCGCCCCCGATCTCCCCGCCGACGGCGTCGTCACCGGCCTCGGCAAGATCCACGGCCGCACCGTCGCCGTCATGGCCAACGACTCCACCGTCAAAGCCGGCTCGTGGGGCGCGCGCACCGTCGAGAAGATCATCCGCATCCAGGAGCGCGCCGGCGCGCTCGCCGTTCCGCTCATCTACCTCGTCGACTCCGCCGGCGCGCGCATCACCGATCAGATCGACATGTTCCCCGGCCGCCGCCACGCCGGCCGCATCTTCCACAACCAGGTGCATCTGTCGGGCGCCGTGCCGCAGATCTGCCTCCTCTTCGGGCCCTCCGCCGCCGGTGGCGCGTACATCCCCGCCTTCTGCGACGTCGTCTTCATGGTCGACAAGAACGCGTCGATGTACCTCGGCTCGCCGCGCATGGCCGAGATGGTCATCGGCGAAAAAGTCACGCTCGAGGAGATGGGTGGCGCGCGCATGCACTGCGAGGTCTCCGGCTGCGGCGATCTCCTCGCCAAGAGCGAAGCCGAGTGCATCGCCGCCGCGCGCGCCTACCTCTCGTATCTGCCGTCGCGCGCCGGCGAGAAGCCGCCCGCCGCCGAGGCGCGGCCGGCCGCCGCCAAGAAGCGCATCGACGAGATCATGCCCGCCAATCACAACCAGGCGTTCAGCGTGCACGACGTCATCGACGCGCTCGTCGACGAAGGCTCGTTCTTCGAGGTCAAGAAGCTCTTCGCCCGCGAAGTGGTCACCGGCTTCGCGCGGCTCGACGGCGAGGTCATCGGCATCGTCGCCTCGCAGCCGAAGTGGAAGGGCGGCGTCCTCTTCGTCGACTCCGCCGACAAGGCGGCGCGCTTCATCTGGCTGTGCGACGCCTTCGAGGTGCCGCTGGTTTTTCTCGCCGACGTGCCTGGCTTCATGATCGGCAAGGTGGTCGAGCGCCAGGGCATCATCCGCCACGGCGCCAAGATGATCTCCGCCGTCTCCGACGCGAGCGTGCCCAAGATCTGCGTCGTCCTGCGCAAGGCCTACGGCGCCGGCCTCTACGCCATGTGCGGCCCCGGCTTCGATCCCGACGCCACGCTGGCGCTGCCGCAGGCGTCGATCGCGGTGATGGGCCCCGAAGCCGCGGTCAACGCGGTGTATTACAATAAAATACAAGAAAAGCCGGAAAACGAGCGCGCCGCCTTCGTCGAGGGCTTGCGCGAGCAGTACCGCCAGGACGTCGATCTCTACAAGCTGGCCGCCGATCTCCACGTCGACGCCATCATCGCCGGCGACGACCTGCGCGCCGAGCTCATCCGCCGACTCGACGCGGCCCGCCACAAGCGCACGCCAAAGTGGCCGCGCAAGCGCGCCGTCCTGCCCGTGTAGCTTCTGCGCGCGCGAATTTTGTCTCAAGTCTCACGCCTCGCTGCCGATGAGACAGGCGGAGGCAAGACATGGTGCGCACATCCAAGCTGCTGTCGCTCGTATTCGCCCCGTTCCTGGCCGTCGGCTGTGTGGGCGCCGCGCCCACGTCGCAAACGACCGACACGCCCGCGAGCGCGCCGGCGAATGCGGCCGCCGAGCCGGCGCCGCGCTACGTCTCGCTGGCCATCACCGCGCCGGGCTCGGTGGTGAGCGGCACGAGCGCGACCATCGGCGCGACCGCCATCGACGCGCTCGGCAACAAGATCGACGTCACCGACCACGTCACCTGGACGACGACGAACTTCCTGTCGGCGGCGGCCACCGGCAACACGATCTACGGCATCGGCGCCGGCAAGGTGAGCCTCACCGCCACGCTCGACGAGATCCTGTCGGCGAGCGCCGAGGTCGAGATCCTCGCCGTGACGCTCGAGTCGCTCTCGCTGTCGCTCGACTCCGACTCGGCGACCGCGCCGTCGGGCGCCCTCACGAGCTGGCGCGTCACCGGCCACTACAACGACGGCTCGACCGCCGACGTCACCAGCTCGGCCGCCTGGTCGACCTCCGATCCGACCATCGCGCTGGTGCAGGATCCCGGTCAGATCTACGCGGTCAAAGAGGGCATGGCGATGGTGACCGCGTCGCTCTCGGGCCTGGTGGCCTCGGCGCCGCTCATGGTCGCCGATTCGAACTGACCTCGCCGAAGCGGGGAGGGCGCCGCCGGCACCGTCGTACAAGTCGACGTGCGCACCTCGCCGCTGCCGCTCCTCGCCGTCTTCGTCGTCGTCCCCCTCGTCGTTCCCCGCGCCGCTCCTTCCGCCCACGCCGACGCCTCCCTGACCGTTCCGCAGTCGAGCTGCGCGCACGCCCTCGACCGCGCGCGCGCCGCCTTCGTCGCCGAGATCGACGGCGCGCCCGACGGCTTCACCATCGCCATCGACGCCGCGGGCGTGCGCGTGCGCTACTACGCCTCGCTCGACATGTGCGGCGTCTACGACGACTACCGCGCCCGCGCCGCCGACGGCCGCGTCGGCTTCCGCGTCGTCGACGACGACGGCCACCACGCCGCCGCCTTCGAGTCGCACTTCCGTCCCGCCTTGCGCGCCTGCCTCGCCGCGCGCTAAACAGTTGCCGACGGGATGGCCGTGACGCGACCAACGATCGAATCGGTGTCGCCATTCTTCATCGTCGGCAGCGTCGCGCGAGCCATTGTGTTCTACCGCGACAAGCTCGGGTTCGAAGTGACGTTTCAGGAAGCGATGCCGGCCGAAGAGCCCTTCTTCGCCATCCTGCGCCGCGACGGGGCCATGCTCTTCGTCAAGGGCAACGGCGATCCAGTTCCCAACATGCGACGTTACGCGTGGGCCAGGTGGGACGCCTATTTCGACGTCCCCGATCCTGATGCGCTCGCCGCCGAGCTCGCCGCGCGCGGCGTCAGCTTCAGCGAGAGCCTCAAAGATACGCACGACGGGTTGCGCGGGTTCGAGCTCCGCGATCCGGATGGCCACGTCCTGTTCTTCGGCCGCCCCCGATAGTCAGGGCCTCATTCGCCGCACAGCTCCTGCGAGAGCCGCACCACCGCTTCGACGTCGCGCGTGGCGCAGACCGCCTGAAACGCGATGCGCGCGGCAGCGGCGTATGCGTCGGACTCGAGCAGCGCGCGCAGCCCCGTCAGCGCGTGGCGCCACGACGAAAGCGGGACGTACGGCGGAGCCGCGGACGCCTGCAGGCGCAGCCGCAACAGCGCCTCGTGCGCGCGCGTCTCGTGCCAGCGCAGAAGATCGTCGACCTCCGCCGCCCGCGGCGTCCCCATCGCCTCGAGCGTTTGCTTCTGCAGCAAGCGCAGCTGCAGGCCGTCACCGAGGCCCGCCGCAGCGAGCCGCTCGATCATGAGCTCGGCGCACGAGATGGCGAAGGCGCGACGCTGATAGCGCGTTCCGCGCTCGAGCGCCTCGCGCACCGCGGGATCGATCAATCGTAGGCACGAGTCGGTCGTCACGCGGTTCGGAACGCCCCTTCCAGTGTGTAGTGGCGGCGCCGCGCGAAAAGGTTAGCCCCGATTTTTTGATAGCATGCGCGCATGCATGCCCTGCCGATCATGGTCGCGACGCTGTGCGCGCTGGCCATCGGCTATCGCTATTACTCGGCGTTCATCGCCGCGCGCGTGCTCTCGCTCGACGATGCGCACCCGACGCCGGCGCACAGGCTCGGCGACGGCAAGGACTTCGTGCCCACCAACCGCTGGGTGCTCTTCGGCCATCACTTCGCCGCCATCACCGGCGCCGGTCCGCTCATCGGCCCGGTGCTGGCGGTGCAGTTCGGCTTTCTGCCCGGTTTTCTGTGGATCCTCATCGGCGTCACGCTCGGCGGCGCCGTGCACGACTTCATCATCCTCACTTCCAGCGTGCGCCGCGGCGGCCGCTCGCTCGCCGAGATCGCGCGCGAAGAGGTCGGGCCCGTCGCCGGCACCATCGCCGCCATCGCCATCTTCGCCACCACCATCATCGCCGTCGCGGCGATGGGCTTCGCGGTCGTCAACATCCTGGCCGAGTCGCCGTGGGCCACCTTCACCATCGGCATGACCATCCCGATCGCGCTCATCATGGGCGGCGCCCTGCGCACGCCGAGCGGCGGCGGCCACGGCAACATTCGCAACGCCACCATCCTCGGCGTCATCGCGCTGCTCTTCGCGGTGTGGGGCGGACGCGGCGTCGCGGCGTCGTCGATCGGGCACTACCTCAAGTTTTCGCAGACGACGCTCATCTACATGATCTGCGTCTACGGCTTTGTCGCGTCGGTGCTGCCGGTGTGGCTGCTCTTGGTGCCGCGCGATTATCTGTCGGCCTACATGAAGCTCGGCACCATCGCCATCCTCGTCGTCGGCATCATGATCGTGAACCCCGAGCTCAAGATGGACGCGGTCACGGAGTTCGTGCACGGCCACGGGCCGATCATCCCGGGCAAGGTCTTCCCCTTCGTCTTCATCACCATCGCCTGCGGCGCGATCTCCGGCTTCCACTCGCTGATCGCCTCGGGCACGACGCCCAAGATGATCGACAAGGAGTCGGACGCGCGCTTCATCGGCTACGGCGCCATGCTCGTCGAGGGGCTGGTCGGCATCACCTCGCTCATCGCCGCCGCGTCGCTCTACAAGGCCGACTATTTCGCCATCAACGTGCCGCCGGCGAAGTTCGCGCACCTCGGCATGACGCCGGTCGATCTCGACTCGATGATGCGCGCCATCGGCGAAGATCTGCGCGGCCGCACCGCCGGCTCGGTCTCGCTCGCCGTCGGCGTCGCCAAGATCTTCTCCGGCCTGCCCGGCATGAAGGCGCTGCTCGCCTACTGGTACCACTTCATCGTCATGTTCGAGGCGGTGTTCATCTTGACCACCGTCGACGCGGGCACGCGCGTGGCGCGCTTCCTCGCGCAAGAGACGCTGGGGCGCTTCGACGCGCGCTTTTTGAAGCACGATTGGGCGCCCGGCATCTACTTCTCGTCGGCGCTGGTGGTCGTGGCGTGGGGCGCGTTTCTGCGCACCGGCTCGATCTCGACGCTGTGGCCGATGCTCGGCATCGCCAATCAACTGCTGGCGACGACGGCCTTGTGCGTGGGCACGACGGTGATCGTCAACGCCGGCCGCGCGCGTTACGCCTGGGTCACGCTGTTGCCGCTGGCGTTCGTCGCCACCACGACCTTGACCGCGGCCTATTTGGCGACGGTGAACAACTTCCTGAAGCTGGGGAATTTCCAGGGCTGGCTCGACGCGGTGGTTTCGATCGCGCTGATGTTCTGCACGGTGGCGGTGCTGGCCGCCTCGGCGCGCCGCTGGATCCGCGTCGTCGGCGGCCGAACCAATTGATCTCGCCCATCGGCAAGGGTTACGCTCACACCATGGGGAGCCTCGTTCGCTTATTTAGCGCGATCCTGGTGATCGCAACGTTGTCCGGCGTCGCGCGCGCGCAGTCGGCGCACAAGATGCGCATCAAGATCGATTCGCAGCCACAGCAGGCGGCGATCTACGTCGACAACAAGGAGTCGGGCATCAAGGGCTACACGCCCTCGACGCTGCGGCTGCCGCGCGGCACCTACACGATCATCCTCGAGCTGCCCGGGTTTCAGCCGGTGAAGAAGCCGATCCAGGTCACGCGCTCGGAGGGTTTCATCTTCACGCTCGAGCGCGCGGTGCGGCCGGCGGTGCTCGACGTGCGTGCGTCGTCGTCGAACGATTCGGCGAGCGGCGCGCAGCTCTTCGTCGACGGCGCTCCGGTGGGCACGGTGCCGGCGCGCGTCGAGGTGCCGGCGGGCAAGCATCGCATCGAGGTCAAGAAGCAGGGCTTCGTCGATTGGGCCGACACCGCCGACGTCGCCGAGGGCGATCAGCGGCAGATGGTGATCGATCTGCAGCAGGCGGTGAAGAAGGGCGCGTTGCTCGTCACCAGCGATCAGCCGGGCGCCGACGTCTACCTCGACGGCGTGCGCAAGGATTCGACGCCCGCGCTGCTCTCCGACATCCCCGAGGGGCAGCACGCGCTCGAGGTCAAAAAAGACGCGCTGTCGTGGAAGCAGATCGTCACGGTCGTCGGCGGGCAGCAGCAGAAGGTGATGGCGCAGCTGGCGCCCACGGGGCCGGCGGTGGGCTCGTTGCGCGTCGTCTCGTCGATCCCCGGCGCCGAGGTGTGGATCGACGGCGAGATGCGCGGCACCGTCAACAGCACCATCCAGCAGGTTCCCGTCGGTGATCACATCGTCGAGGTGCACGCGCGCGGCTACGCGCCGCAGCCGGTGAACGTGACCATCGCGGCCAACGCGCAGTCGGTGGCGCGCGTCGACATGACGGCGCAGCCGGCGCAGCCGGTGACGGCGCGCCTGCGCGTGGTCACGCCGGTGCCCAACGCCGAGGTGTTCATCGACGGCGCCAGCGCCGGTCCGGCGCCGTTCGATCACAACGATCTCGCGCCCGGCAAGCACTTCGTCAGCGTGCGCGCGCGCGGCTACGCCGAGTGGAAGCGCGAGGTCGAGCTCGATCCGGCGACGCCGACGACGCTGTCGGCGGAGCTGTCGGCGTCGGGCACAGTCAAGATCCTGTCGAACGTGTCGGGCGCAGCGGTGTTCATCGACGGGCAGATGGTCGGCAAGACGCCGGTGGTGCTCGACAACATCCCCGCCGGCGAGCACTTCGTCGAGATCAAGCAGTCGGGATACCTCGACGCCAAGCAGCCGTTCCACCTCGAGGGCGGCGAGCAGAAGATCCTGGCCGCCGACATGACGCCGATCCACCACGGTCCGACGCGCGAAGACTTCGCCCGTCGCATGCGCGGCATGACCTCGTTCTCCGGCGTCACCATCGATCCGGCGCGCTTCACCGCCGACCTCGCGGCCGGCTACGTTCCGTTCGGCCAGGTGCGGCTCACCGTGGGCGCGTTCCGCTACAACTGGCTCGGGCTCGACGCCGGCATCGAGCTGCGCACCGTCGGCTACTTCACCGAAGGCCTGGCGCACGCCAAGCTGCAGTTCATCCAGGCCGGCCCGGTGGCGATCGCCTTCGACCTCACCATCGGCGGCGGCGGCGGTCCGACGGATCGCAACGACTTCGTCTTCGAGGCCGGCATCCCGTTCACGCTGCTGTTCGGCGATCTGGTGCGCTTCACCGCGCATCCCTATCTGCAGGTCTACACCGACAAGAACTGCCCGAACGCCAGCGATCTCGCGCAGGATCCGTCGCTCATGAAGGTCGGCGAGGGCGAGCAGCGCGCGTGCGGACAGACGATGAAGAACCCGTCGGGCAAGTGGATCTTCACCGACACCGACGGCACCATGTACAACGTCGGACAGGATCCGCGCACGCGCTTCGCCGGCGCGCGCTTCATGTTGCAGGCGGTGCTGGAGATCGCGGTCGCGACCAACGCCAACATCTTCCTCTTGTTCGAGGGCGATCCGGTCGGCCAACGGCAGTCGCTCACGGCCAAGTTCTCGTCGGCGTTCCCCAACAGCGATCCGCAGATCTACGGCCGGGCCGGCGTCACCTTCAAGTTCTGAGGATCGATATGCGACTTCTACGGTTCGCGATGCTCGGCGTCTTGTGCGGCGGATGCGCGCCGGCCTTTCCTTCGATCGCGCGCGACAGCTTCACCGCGAGCTTCGCCTGCCCCAACGAGAAGCTGGCGACGCGGCAGCTACCGTCGGCGAGCGACGCGCGCTATGTGGTCATGGGCTGCGGTCGTTCGATGGTCTACTCGTGCGCCGTGGCGCCGGTGACGTTCTACGACGGCAACGGGCGCGTGCTCACGCAGGATCGGCCGTCGTGCGGCGAGGCGCAGCGCGTGGCCTACCAGTCGAGCGACGGCAGCGTGCGCGAGACCTGGCTCGCCGACGAGGTCGCTTCGCATTTCGAAGTGTCGAAGGAGGCGGCAGTCGCCAGCGCCGCGCATGATCTGTCGTGCGCGCGCGGCGCGATCAGCGCCATCGGCAGCGACGAGCGTGGGTTCGTCAACATCCTCGAAGGCTGCGGCGCGCGCATCACCTACCAGCTCGTCGAAGGCGGCGTCACGCGGCGCTACGTCGCCGTTTCGCGCATGTCGCTCTCGTCGCGCTGAGCGTTACTCCAAGATCGCGAAGCGGCCGTCCTCGGTGGCGCGCCACATCGTGAGCTGTCGCCCGTCGATGCTGAAGGCGACCACGTCGGTGCGCCCGTCGCCGTCGATGTCGACGGGTACGAAGCGCAGCCGCGGATCGATGTCGCATAGCCGCGCCGTCGAGCGCAGCGCCAACTGCCCATCGTGCGACTCGAGGACGTCGGCCCAGACGCTGCCGTTCGCCTCTTCGGTGCGCACCAGCTGCGCGCTCCCGTGCGGCGCGGTCGCGGCGGTCAGCCTGAGCGCAATCGAAACAATGAGTGAGAGCACGCTCCACCTCCGTGCCTCCGTCGTTGCCAGCGACGTGCCGCCGCCGACCTCGCGTGGGTCGCGGACTTGCCGCCATCGCACATCCACCGCATGACCGGCTGTGGAATTGCCGCGTCCCAATTTCGAACGCGATGGGGCGCCTACGGTGTCACTCGATACTCAGGCGTTGCCGAGCAGTTGGTAGAGATCTTCCTCGCCTTCGACGAACTCGAGGAAGCGGGCGCCCATGCGCGGGCCCGACTCGACCGCCGTGGACGAGCGCACCCACACGACCTCGCCGCGCGCGCGCACGCGCCGTCCGCCGGGGAGCTCGAGGCCGACCTCGATCTTCCCCGTCGGCGCAAACGGCACCGGCGCGCGCACCGAGAGGCCGCCGCGCGAGATGTCGTGGACGCGCAGGTAGAGCGTGTGGCGCGCGTCGGTGATCCAGCAGCGTACGGCGAGCTCGAAGCGCGGATGGCGGCGCTGCTCGCGCGGCGGCTCGGGCGGCAGCTTGGGCGCGCTCGGATCGGAGTCGAGGGCGGGATTGCTCATGGGCGCTCGCTCACTGACGCGTGCCCGAGAAGCTCGACGAGGCGGCCAGGCCCGGGGCCGCCCAAAGACCGCCGACCAGCATGTCGACGACCAGATCGCCGTCGCTGTCGACGGGCATGACCGTGCCCGCGAGGGTGAGATCGATTCCGGATGACGGCGCGAACGGCGCCGACAAGGTCGCGGCCAGCGGTGCCAGCGCGCTCGCGCACGGCGTCGTCAGCGCGCAGCTGCCCGATCCCGTCGTCACGACGCACACCAGATCGTCGACGGCGGCGCAGCCCATCTTGCCGCCGTGCGCCGCCGGCGCCACGATCGCCGACACCAGCGACGGGATCACCGGCGCGCTCAAGCCGGCCACGCGCGCGGTCAGCGAGAGATCGGTGAACGCCTGCAGCCACAGCGCGTTCCAGCCGAGAGTGAAATCGTGCGTGCCGATGGTCGCCACCATGCCGTCGTCGCTGAAGCCCACGTCCTTGTCGTCGATCACCGGCTCTCCGAAGGCCACGAGGTCATACGTCTTCGATTGCGTCGCGTTCGCCGCGAGCTGCGCCGAGGCGAGCGCGTGCTCCGCCGCCCACGTGCTGTCGCTCGCCGCGGTCACCGTCAGCGTCGACGTCAGCGTCGCGGTGCCGACGATGCTGGCGAGATCGCCGGCTACAGCCGGCAGCGCGTTGGCCGGCGCCGTCGCCGGCGTGAGCAGCAGCGTCTGCAGCTGCTCGTCGAGCGACGTGGTCGACGTCGGCCGGCAGCCGTCGGCCAGCGGCGGATCGCGGTGGCTCGACACGCCCATCGCATCGAGCAGCGCCTGCGCCGCGCCGTAGGGACAGCCGTCGGCGAAGTTCTTCCACGTGCTCACGAGCGTCGCGTACGCCGACGGCGCCGGCACCAGCGTCGAGGTCAGCGCGTAGCTGCCGGCCGCCGACGGCAGCGCCGGCGCCAGCGGCACCGGCACCGTCGACACCGAGCCGGGCGGGATCAGCTCGGCGCCGATGTCGACGCAGCCGTAGCCGAGGAGCGCGCCGCTGTCGTCTTCCGCGCGGCCGACGAGCGCGTAAGGCACCGAGAGCAGGTTGACGAACTGCAGCGTCGCCGACGTCGCGTTCGACTTCGACAGCGCGCGCGACGGCGGCGGCAGCGTCGCCGACGCCGGCAGCTCCGCGCAGCTCTTGTCGTCGTAGAGGAGCGCGCGCAGCGTCGCCTGCGCCGGCCACGTGAGCGACGCGTCGAGCTCGACGAAGTCGAACTTCGAGACGTTGACGTCGAAGACCGCGGTGGCGGCGTTGAACGCCGTCGCTTGCACGGTGAAGCCCATCGGCGTCTCGGCCTGCCCGGCGGTCAGCGTCACCGCCGCCACGCCGTTGACGTCGGTCGTCACCGTGTCGCGCGACAGCGTCGAGCCTGCCGGATCGCCGAAGATCGCGAAGCGCACCGTGCCGCCGGCGATCGGCGCCGCCGCCGCGTCGTCCTCGTGATAGCGCACGCGCAGATCGATCGTGTTGCCGTAGTGCAACCCGATCTGCGCGCCCGGCGGCGTCATGACGTCGAGCGCCAGCGGCGGCCCGCCGTCCGGCGGCGCGTGTACGCCCCCGCCGCAGCCGGCCGTCACCATCATTAATAGAGGCGCAAGTCGCGCCGAGCGCACGCTCCGACGATAGCACGTGTGAGAAAACTGTTCATAAGCTTGTGGATTTCTGGTGAGAGAGGACGAATATTGGGGAGTCCCCGGGCACTTGTCGGCTGTGCATGAGTTCGCCGGTGCCACTACACAGAGAGACGCGCTAACGGATCGACATGGCCGAGTTCACCCATCTACATCTGCATTCGCAATATTCGCTGCTCGACGGCGCCATCCGTCTGACCGACCTCTTCAAGACCTGCAAGCAGTACGGCATGGACTCGGTCGCGCTCACCGACCACGGCAACATGTACGGCATGGTCGACTTCTACAAGAAGGCCAAGGACGCCGGCGTCAAGCCCATCTTCGGCTGCGAGACCTACGTCTCGGCGACGACGATGGAGGACAAGACCGAGCGCAAGAATTTTCACCTCATCCTGCTCGCCAAGAACCTGGAGGGCTACAAGAACCTCCAGTTCCTCAATTCCAAGGCGTTCCTCGAAGGCTTTTATTACCACCCGCGCATCGACAAGAAGCTGCTCAAGGAAAACTCGAAGGGGCTCATCGGGCTGTCGGCGTGCCTCGGCGGCGAGGTCGCGCAGACGCTCATGCGCGAGGGCTACGACAAGGCCAAGGACAAGGCGCTCGAGTACAAGTCGCTCTTCGAGGACGACTCGTTCTTCCTCGAGGTGCAGCCCAACGGCCTCGACGAGCAGGAGCAGGTCAACGACGCCTGGAGGAAGATGGCGAAGGAGACCGGGCTCGGCCTCGTCGCCACCGGCGATTGCCACTACGTCAAGCGCGACGACTGGAAGGCGCACAACATCCTCATGTGCATTCAGCAGGGCAAGACGCTGAATGACCCGGGGCGCCTCGAGCACCGCACGCCGGCCTACTACATTCAGCCGCCCGAGGAGTTCAACAAGAAGTTTGGCGACATTCCCGAGGCGCTCGAGAACACCGTCGCCATCGCCAAGCGCTGCAACGTCGAGCTCGAGCTCGGCAAGACGTACCTTCCCAAATACAAAGTTCCCGACGGCTTCGATCTCGATTCGTACTTCCGCAAGATCGCTGGCGACGGGCTCGAGCGGCGCTTCGCCGAGAAGACGGCGCGCGGCGAGAAGTTCGATCCCGATCAGTATCGCGAGCGGCTGAGGATCGAGCTCGACGTCATCATCAAGATGACGTTCGCCGGCTACTTCCTCATCGTCTGGGACTTCATCAACTACGCCAAGGAGCACGGCATCCCCGTCGGGCCGGGGCGCGGCTCGGGCGCCGGATCGATCGTGGCGTACTCGATGCGCATCACCGATCTCGATCCGATTCCGTACAACCTGCTGTTCGAGCGCTTCTTGAATCCGGAGCGCGTGTCGATGCCCGACTTCGACGTCGACTTCTGCATGAACCGTCGCGGCGAGGTCATAAAATACGTGACCGAGAAGTACGGCGCGACGCAGGTCGGGCAGATCGTGACCATGCATCAGCTCAAGTCGCGCGGCGTGATTCGCGACATCGCGCGCGTGATGTCGATTCCCTACGCCGAGGCGGACAAGGTCGCCAAGCTGGTGCCCGAGCCGGTGCAGGGAAAAGCGCCGACGATCGACGAAGCGCTCGAGGCCGAGCCGAAATTGCGCGAGCTCTACGCCGACGAGAAGGGGCCGTATCGCGAGCTCATCGAGCACGCGCGCGCGCTCGAAGGATTGAACCGCCACGCCGGCATGCACGCGGCCGGCATCGTCATCGGCGAAAAGCCGCTCTGGGAATATGTGCCGTGCTCGCGCGGTCCCGAAGGCGAGATCGTCACGCAGTTCGCCAAGGACGAGGTCGAGCTCGCGGGTCTGGTGAAGTTCGACTTCCTCGGCCTGACGACGCTCACGATCATCGACATCGCGATGCGGATCATCCACAAGGAGAAGCCCGAGCTCGACATCAGCTCGGTGCCGCTCGACGACGCCAGCGTGTACGAGATGATGGCGTCGGGCGACACGGTCGGCGTGTTCCAGATCGAGTCGTCGGGCTTCACCGAGCTGGTCAAGAAGCTCAAGCCCGATCGCTTCGAGGACATCGTCGCGCTCGGCGCGCTCTATCGGCCGGGGCCGCTCGAGGGCGGCATGGTCGACGACTTCGTCAATCGCAAGCACGGGCGCACGCGGGTCACGTACGCGCATCCGGCGCTCGAGCCCATCCTCAAGGACACCTACGGCGTCATCGTCTATCAGGAACAGGTCATGCAGATCTCCTCGGCGCTGGCGGGCTACACGCTCGGTCAGGCTGACCTTCTTCGCCGCGCCATGGGCAAGAAGAAGAAGGAGGTCATGGAAAAAGAGAAGGGCAAGTTCCTCGCCGGCGCCGAGAAGAAGGGCATCGATCAGAAGATCGCCGACGAGACCTTCGAGCTCATGTCGAAGTTCGCCGCCTACGGGTTCAACAAATCGCACTCGGCGGCCTATGGGCTCCTGACTTATCAAACAGCCTATTTGAAGCGGTATTGGCCCGAGGAGTTCTTCGCGGGCGTGCTGACGTGCGGCAAGGAAGACACCGACAAGGTCGTCAAGAACGTGGCCGAGGTGCGCGCGCACGGCATCGACGTGCTCAAGCCCGACGTCAACTTGTCGCTGATGGACTTCTCGGTGGTGCGCGAAGGGAAGAAGAAGGTCATCCGCTTCGGCTTGTCGGCGGTCAAGGGCGTCGGCGAAGGCGCCGTCGAGAGCATCCTCTTGGCGCGCGAAAAAGACGGGCCGTTCAAGGACGTGTTCGACTTTTGTCTGCGCATCGACTTGAAGCGCGTGAACAAGAAGGTGCTCGAGGCGCTGGTGAAGTCGGGCGCGTTCGACACCTTGCATCCGCAGTCGAACCGCGCGGCGATGCTGGCGGCGATCGACGTCGCGGTCGAGGAGGCGCAGAAGGTCGCGCGCGAGCGTGAGAGCGGGCAGGGCAACTTGTTCGGCGGCTTCGCCTCGCCGTTGGCCGGGCCGGCGGCGCCGACGGCGACGGTCGCGGCGCACTTGAAGTACGCCGACGTCGACGAGTTCACGCCCAAGATGCGCCTCGGGTTCGAAAAGGAGTCGCTCGGCTTTTACATCACCGGCCATCCGCTCGATCGCTATCGAGCGGACTTGAAGCGCTTCCGCGCGACGCGCACGCCCGACGTGCAGGAAAAGGAAGACTGGGAAGAGGTGCAGGTCGGCGGGATCGTGTCGGCCTACAAAGAGTGGCCGCTCAAGTCGGGCGAAGGGCGCATGTGCGTCTTCTCGCTCGAGGACACGTTCGGGACCGTGCGCGTGGCCTGCTTCGCCAAGGCGTTCGCCGCGTTCGAGCAGGTGCTGAAGTCGGACGAGCCGATCCTCGTCTCGGGCAAGGTCAAGCCGGGGCGGATGGACGAGAGCGACGAGAACGCCAAGGCGGTCAAGGAGCTGAACCTGAGCGACGCGGTGCCGCTGGCGAAGCTGCGCGCGGAGAAGACGCGCCAGATGACGGTGGAGCTGCCGGCGGATTCGCTGACGGACGATCGGATCGACGCGCTCAAGGCGGCGCTCGAGAAGTATCCGGGCAACGTGACGACGGTTCTGCGGCTGAAGGTGCCGCTGCGCTCGCTGACCGACTGCGTCCTGCCCGCGCGCTTCAACGTCACGCCGTCGGACGAGCTGCTCGTTCGCATCGAAAAGCTGTTCGGCGCCGACGCCGCCCGGCTACGCTAAGAACTTTCACAGTAAGGGGCGGTTCCTTTTGAACTTTTGATCTTCTGTTAACATTTCTGTAGTGGATGTATTGCCCGAAGGGACTGCGCTCGACGAGAAGTATCGCGTCGTCAGGCACATCTCGTCGGGCGGGATGGGCGCGGTCTACGAGGTCGAGCATCGCGGGCTCGGCAAGCGCCTGGCCGCCAAGCTGCTCAAGCCCGAGCTGTCGCGGCGCGAGGATCTGCTCGAGCGCTTCCGCCGCGAGGCGCGCGCCGCGTCGGCGATCGGCCACGAGCACATCATCGAGGTGACCGACCTCGGCCAGACCGCGCACAAGGTGCCGTTCCTGGTGATGGAGCTGCTCTCGGGCCAGACGCTGGCGGCGCTATGCAAGGCCGAGCGGCGCCTCGAGCCGGCGCGCGCGGTGCACATCGCGCGGCAGATCCTCTCGGCGCTCGCCGCTGCGCACGCGCGCGGGATCGTGCATCGCGATCTCAAGCCCGAGAACGTGTTCCTCATCCAGCGCAGCGGCGATCCCGACTTCGTGAAGCTGCTCGACTTCGGCATCGTCAAGCTGCTCGACGACGTCGACGCGCCCGAGCTCACGCGCGCCGGCCAGGTCGTCGGCACGCCCACGTACATGGCGCCGGAGCAGGCGCGCGGCGAGAAGAACGTCGACGGGCGCGTCGATCTCTACGCCGTCGGCGCCATCCTCTATCGCATGGTCACGGCGCAGCGGCCCTACAGCGCGCCCAACTTCAATGCGCTCCTGTTCGCCATCGCGCAGGGGCAGCTCGAACGGCCGCGCAAGCTCGAGCCGGGCGTGTCGCCGCACCTCGAGGCCGCGATCTTGCGCGCGATGGCGATCGATCCGCGCGCGCGCTTTCAGACGGCGGCCGAGTTCGACGAGGCGCTCGACGAGGACGATCGGACGCGCGAGCGCTCGGCCGCCGACGCGGCCAAGGCGGGCTGGGCGGCGCGCAAGAGCGCGAGCAGCGACGAGGCGGTACCGGAGACGGCGTCGAGCGGCTGGCAGTCGCGCACGCTCATGGGCGAGACGCCGCGGCCGGCGCGCATGGCGCGCGCGATCTCGACGACGACCACGATCATCCTGGCGCTGATCCTGGCGCTCATCGGCGCCGGCACGGCGGGCCTGATGATGCGGCGGCAGGCGCGTGCACGCGCGACCGCGGAGCTGGAGCGCGAGTCGGCCGAAGCGCACGCGCGCGCCGAAGCCGCCGAGGCGCGCACGATGATGCACCTGACGGTGAGCGTGGAGCCCGAGACCGCGCGGCTCACCGTCGACGGCGCGCAGGTGGCCGGCCCGTCGCTGCTCCTGCATCGCGACGGCGCGCGCCACGTGCTGCGCGCCGAGGCCGACGGCTACGCGGCGGCGGAGACGCCGTTCCTCGCGGCCGGCGATCAGACGCTGACGTTGGCGCTGAAAAAGGCGCACAAGCGCCCGCGCGGCCCGGCCGATCTCATCAAGCCGCACCCCGACGACGACAGCCTCGACGCCAAGCAGCTCGAGCAGCTGCAAAAGCTCATGCAGCAGCTCGGCTCCGACGCCAAGGGCGCCCTGTCGCAGTAATACCCAGAACATTCCACAGGGAGATCAGAGAGATCAGGCTTTTAGTCGAGGCCGAGCTCGGCGAGGTCTTCTTCGTCGAGGCCGAAGAAGTGGCCGGTCTCGTGGAGCAGGGTGGTGCGGATCTCGGCTTCGACCTCGGCCGTCGATCGCGCCACGCGCTCGATGTTGCGTTGATAGAGGAACACCGCCTCGAGGTGCGGCGGCCCGCTCAGCGCCGACTGCTCGGGAAACGGCACGCCGGCGAACAGCCCGAGCCCGCGCGGATCGAACCCGTCGCCGACCACCTCCTCCGACGGTAGCGCCTCGACCATCACCGGCACGTTCTCGAGCAGCTTCTGCGCCCGCTCGGGCAGCTCGGCCAGCGCCGCCTCCACCAGCTCCTCCATGCGCTCCTCGGTGACCGCCCACGGCAGCGGCGCCTGTTTGTCGTCGAGCGCGCGCACGCGCTGGAAGTGCGCCACCATCGCCTCGCGCTCGCCGCGCGCCTCGGCCACGAGCCCGAGCCCGTACAGCGGATCGGCGCTCTCGGGCTCGCCCTTGGCCGCGCGCTCGTAGGCCGCGGCCGCGCGATCGTAATCCTCGACCTCCATGAACGCGTCGCCCGCGCGCAGCTCCAGCGCCGCCGACGGCAGCGCCACCTCGGCGGGCAATTCCGCCAGCGTCTTCTCCGCGGCTTCGCTGTCGCCGTCGCCGAGCTGGATCTCGGCCTTGATGAGGATGGCGTCGACGTACTCGTCCTCTTCCTCGGCGACGTCGAGCGCGCGCTCGATCAGCGCCAGCGCCGCCTTGCTGTCGCCTTCGAGCGCATGGGTCTCGGCGGCGAGCAGGATCGGATCGAGATACTGATCGTCGAGCTCCATGGCGCGCTCGAACGCCTCGAGCGCGGCCTCGACGTCGCCTTCGGCGCTGGCCACGGCGCCGACCAGCGTGTGCGCCTCGGGCGACTCGCCGTCCTTGGTGACCGCGCGATCGGCGATCCGGCGCGCCTCGTCGATCTTGCCGTCTTCCAACAGTTGCCAGCCACTCTCGATCGGGTCGTCGCTCACTTTTGCTCCATCGGAAAGCGTTTGCTACGGTGGTCCGTACAATGCCCATGAGCGGTCACGCGCGCAACCTCCGTCGAGCGTTTACGTACCTGAGCGTGCTCGCGGTCCTGACCGGCTGCCCCAAGCGCTTCGATCCGCGCGCCGAGACCGTGCAGAGGTCGCCCGACGCCGACGCCGATCACGACTATCGCGAGGCCAAGGCGCGCCTCGACATCGGCGACGCGCGCGACGCCGAGGTGCGCTTCGCCGATTTTCTGCGCAATCATCCGACCGATCCGTTGGCGCCGTCGGCGCGCATCGGGCAGGCGCGCGCCGAGCTCCTACTCAATCAGCCGAAGAAGGCCAAGGAAGTGCTCGAGCCGGTCGCGATCTCTGAAGGCGATCCGACGGCGGCGCGCGCGCGCTACCTCCTCGGCCTGGCGCTGCACAAGACCGGCGATTGGTCGCGCTCGCGCGAGCTTCTGCGTCCGTTCACGGCCAGCATCGCCTCGGGCGACGACGCCATCGAGCTCCACGCCGTCCTCGCCGACGACAGCGTGCACCTCGACGACGTGCAAGATGCGCTCGTCGAATATTCGGCGTTCTTCGGCGGCGCGCGGCCGGCCGAGAAGCTGTACTTGAAGGATCGCGTGTCCGAATTGTGCGCCAAGGTTTCGCCGAACGAGGCGCTGCGCTTGTGGAACGCGCTGCCGCACGATTCGCTCGCCGCCGCGTATCTCGGAAAGCGCGTGGCGGCGATGCAGCCCAATCCCGCCGACGGGCGCGCCATCCTCGACGAGTCGCGCGGCGCGCGCGAGAAGGCGGGCATGGAAGAGGTGAAGGAGCAGCGCGTGATGAAGAAGGAGGGCGGCGGGCGCATCGTCGGCATGGTGCTGCCGCTCTCGGGACGGCAGCGCGCGCTCGGCGAACGCGCGTTGCGCGGCGCGCTCCTGGCCGCCGACTTGATGGCGCCGCCCAATCTGCCGAGCGGCATCCCCGTCGAGCTCAAGGTGCGCGACACGGCGTCGGATCCGGCGCGCGCCGTCGCCGCCGTCGAGGAATTGGCGAAGGAGGGCGTGGCCGCGATCGTGGGATCGCCCGATCGCGTCGAGGCGCAGTCGGCGGTGCCGCGCGCCGCCGAGCTCGGCGTGCCCTTTCTCGAGCTCGCGCCCGACGACGCGCGGCGCGGTGAGTCGACCTTCAAGCTGGTGCGCCAGTCGGACGCGCGCGCGCGGGCATTGGCGCGCCTGGCCGTTCATCGTGGCGCGCGCTCGGTGGCGGTGCTGGCGCCCGATTCGGCGTATGGGCGCGCGATGGCGGCGGCGTTCGTCGACGAGGCGCGCAAGCTCAACGTGCGCGTCGGCGGCGATCTGCGCTATCCCGAGACGGCGACCACGTTCATCGATCCGGTGCGCCGGCTTCAGCAGGGCTCGCCCGAGGCGATCTTCGTGCCCGCGCCGGCGGCGCAGCTGCAGCTCATCGCGCCGCAGCTGGCGTCGTCGGGCGTGACGCGGTTGCCGGGCGTCAAGCCGACCGGCCGTTTGGCGCAGCTCTACGCCACCGCCGATGGGCTCACCGATCGCTTCGTGCAGTCGACGGCCAAGTATCTCGACGGCGCGATCCTGGCGCCGGTGTTCTTCCCCGACACCGGCGATCCGCGCGCCAACGAGTTCCTCGAGCGCTATCGCGCCGCGTACAACGAAGAGCCGTCGAGCCTCGACGCGCTCGCCTTCGACGCCGTGCGCGCGGCGCGCATCGCCATCGATCACGCCGACGGATCGACCGCGCAGCTGGCGGCGGCACTGTCACACCTCGGCGAGAACGGGCTCACCGGCGAGATCGCGTTCGGCGCCGGCGGCGATCGCGAGGGCGCGCCGCCGCTCTACACCGTCGACGGCGCGACCTCGACGGTGCGCGCGTTCAAGTGATCATGGCGCGGAAGATGTGCATCCCGGCCTGACCGGCGCGCAACGTGAGCCCGGCCCAGAAGAACACCGACAGCACGAAGAAGACCACGACCACGAGCGCCGCGCGCCACCTGGCAAGGCGGTGCGCGCCCGCCATCGCCGCGGTCATGTAGATCGTGTAGACGAGGAACATGGCGATCCCGCACAGCGACGACGCGATCGCCAGGTGCAGGTCGTGCGGATGGAGGAACTGCAGCAACTGCAGCGGCACCGTGAAGATGCGAAGCAGGTGGATCGGCCCGCCCACGTAGAACGACGCGCCGACGGTGGTGCGCAGCGGCCGTTTGCCGCCGAGTACGCGCAAGCCGAAGTGCACGGGCAAGAGCCATAGGAGGTTGTAGATCCACGGCAGGATCGGCTTTAAGAGCTGCGCCCACAGCGGCAGCACGTCGTCCTCGACGCCGGCGAGGTGCACGAGCAGCGCCGTGGCCGGTCCGGCGAGCGCGAGCGTGTTGAGCGAGTAGGCGAGTGGGTTGAGCGGACGGATCTCGCCGTCGGCCCACGCGGCGACGAAGCGGCGCGGCGCCGCGACGACGCCGGCGAGCGCGCGCAGCCAGCCGAGGAACTCGTGGGCGACCGCGCCCGCGGCTTCGCGTATCCAGCGTGGATCGGGCTCGCTCGCCATGCGTCCATCATATATAGAAGAAGCCGTGCGTCGATCGCACCTATTCGCTCCGACGCTGAAAGAGGCGCCGCCCGAGGCGCGCGGGGCGGCGCGGGCGCTGTTGTGGCGCGGCGGCTTTTTGCGGCGCGAGGCGCTGTTGCCGCTCGGGGCGCGGGTGCGCGCGCGACTGGCCGCGATGGCGCGGCAGGAGCTCGCCGCCATCGGCGTCCAGGAGGCGCGCGGCGCGCGAACGACGCTGCGCGAGCTCCTGCGCCGCGAGATCCGCTCGCCGAAGCAGCTGCCGCAGGCGCTCTTCTCCGTCGGTGACGAGCTCACCGTCGCGGTCGCCGGCACGCTGCCGATCGAAGCGGCGATCGCGGCCGTGGTGGCGCGCGGCGGCGTGACCACGACCAGCATCGCGGCGGCGCCGGCGGGCGGTGCGCACGCGCTCGTGGCCGCCAGCGACGACGGTGACGACAGCTGGCTCGTGTGCGACGGATGCGGCTTCGGCGCGCTCGACGAGGCGGCGCTCTTGCGCGCTGCTGCGGCGGCGACGACGCCGGCCGCTGCCGTCGAGCCGCTCGCCGAGGTGCACACGCCGGGCGCCTCCACCATCGCCGAGGTCGCGACCTTTTTCGGCGGCGGCGCGGTCGCGTTCGTCAAGACGCTGGTCTACGTCACCGACGACAATCGACCGCTCATGGCGTTGGTGCGCGGCGATCGCGCGGTCGAGGAGCGAAAGCTTTGCGCGCTCGCCGGCGTCGACCACGTGCGCCTCGCCGCCGACGCGGTGGTGCGCGACGTGACCGGCGCCGAGGTCGGCTTCGCCGGCGCGCACGGCCGGCGCGTCCCCGTCTACGCCGACGTCGAGGTCGCGGCGCTGCCGAGCGCGATCACCGGCGCCAACCGCACCGATCATCACGTGCGCGGGTTCAACCTCGGGCGCGACGTGCCCGACGCGCACGTCGGCGACTTGCGCCGCGCGCTCGTGGGCGACGGCTGCGGCCACTGCGAGCGCGGACAGTGGGGCGCAGCCCGTGGCTTCATCATCGCCGAGGCGGGCGGCGACGGCGCGCGGCTGTCGTTCGACGCGCTGGTCGCCGCCTGCGTGGCGCAGCACCACGACGGCGACGGCGTCATCTGGCCGCGCGCGCTGGCGCCGTTCGACGTCTGCGTGCTCGCGCTCGGCGACGAGCCGGAGATCGCCGATGCCGCCGCCGCGCTCGCCGACGAATTGGGCGCGCGCGGGCTCGAGGTGCTGCTCGACGATCGCGACGAGCGCGCCGGCGCCAAGTTCAAAGACGCCGACTTGAGCGGCATCCCCGAGCGTGTCACCGTCGGCAAGCGCGCGCTCGCCGAAGGCGCGGTCGAGCACAAACGGCGCGGCGACAAGGAGGCCACCATGATCCCAAGGCAGACAATCGTCGACGTGCTGGTGCGCCGCGTGCGCGGAGCAGACGCGTGAGCCGCGAGCGGTTGATCGTGGCGCTCGATCATCCGAGCGCGCGCGCCGCGCTCGAAGAGGTCGACGCGCTCGGCGACGCCGTCGAGCGCTACAAGGTCGGGCTCGAGCTGTTCATCGCCGAGGGCCGCGCGCTCGTCGACGAATTGCACGATCGCGACAAGCGCGTGTTCCTCGACTTGAAGCTGCACGACATCCCCGAGACGGTGCGCCGCGCCGCCGAGGTGGCGTCGAAGCTGGGCGTCGAGCTCTTGACCGTGCACGCCGGCGGCGGACGCAAGATGCTCGAGGCCGCCGTCGCCGGCGCCGGCGCGACCAAGGTGCTGGCGGTGACGGTGTTGACCTCGCTCGACGCTGGCGATCTGGCCGCCGACGGCATCGGCGGCAGCGTCGAGGAAGCGGTCACGCGGCGCGCGCGCCTGGCCGAGGCGGCCGGCTGCGCCGGCGTGATCGCCTCGCCGCACGAGGCCGCCGCCATCCGCGCCGTCGTCGCGCCGTCGTTCCTCGTGATCACGCCCGGCGTGCGGCTCGCCGCGGGCAACGACGATCAGAAGCGCGTGGCCACGCCGCGGGCTGCGCGCGCCGCCGGCGCCGACGCCGTCGTCGTCGGCCGCCCGATTCGCGACGCCCAGGATCGACGCGCGGCCGCTGCCGCGATCGTGCGCGAGCTCGGCGAGGACGGAAGCGACGGCTGATGGCGCGCATCGTCTATGGCGTCCATCCGGTGCGCGAAGCGCTGCGCTCGGGCAAGGTGCAGGCGCTCTTCGTCGCCGAAGGCGAGAGCGGCCCGGCGCTCAAGGAGATCTTCGACGCCGCGCGCAGCGCCAACGTGCAGGCGGTGTCGCACCTGCGCGCGCAGCTCGACGCGCTCGCGCACGGCGGCGTGCACCAGGGCGCCGTCGCCGTCGTCGGCGAGTACAACTACGCGCAGCTCGACGAGCTCATCCACGTGGCCGAGCGCGCCGGTCAGCCGCCGCTCCTCCTCGTGCTCGACAGCGTGCAGGATCCGCAGAACCTCGGCGCGCTGGTGCGCACCGCGCACGTCGCCGGCGTGCACGGCGTGGTGATTCCCAAGGATCGGGCGGCCGGCGTCACGCCGTCGGTGGTCAAGGCGTCGGCGGGCGCCACCGAGCACGTCAAGATCGCGACCGTCGTCAACATCGCGCGCGCGCTCGAGGAGCTCAAGCAAGCGCACGTGTGGATCGCCGGCGCCGTCGCCGCCGGCGGCTCGAAGGCGCCGTGGGAGATCGACTTCACGGTTCCCATCGCCATCGTCCTCGGCGCCGAAGGCAAAGGCATCCGCCCCCTGGTCCTACGCGGCTGCGATCTCCTCGTGAAGATCCCGATGTTCGGCAAGGTCGCCTCGCTGAACGTCGGCGCTGCAGGGGCGATGCTGCTGTACGAGGTCGTCAGGCAGCGGACGGTGGTGGGCGCGAAGTAGCGCTCCGCAGATGGGGCTGTCGTTCCCGGCGTCGGAAAACGGCGCAGTCCGCCCGCCTTCGCGGGCGGTGCGCCTCCATCGCAGCCGCTCATATCGCGCTTGCGCGCGACGCGGCCGCTCTACGCCGCCGGGACCGACAGCCCCATCTGCGAAGCGCCAAGGATCGCGCCATCGGTGCCCGCGATCGGATCGCACAAGGACATCGGCGAGGCGATTGGGTAGCGCGGGCGGTCGGTAGCATCAGGGGGTCCGTCGCGGCGGCGTAAAGGGCCGCGTCGCGCGACAGAGCGCGACATAGAGCGGCCCGCTGGAGTCGCACCGCCCGCGAAGGCGGGCGGACTGCGACGGATTCCGACGCCGCGAGGGACCCCCTGATGCTGCCGGCCGTCCGCGTTCTTCAGTCGCCCCAATTGTCCAAGGCTTTGACCAGCCAGTCCCAGCACGTCGGGGCATCGAGGAGCTGGAACGCCAGCCGCGCGAAGCGGACGCGGTCGCCGGCGCGCAGCCGCTTCATCTGCTTGGGCGTGAGCTTCTCGGTGCCGACGAAGGTGCCGTTGCGCGAGCCCGCGTCGGCCACCTCGACGAGCCCGCCCGGCGCCACGCGAAAGAACGCGTGGAACTTCGAGATCGACGTATCTCCGACGACGATGTCGTTGTTGAGCGTGCGCCCGAGCATGATCATCGACGGAAACGTCTCTTGCACCTTCACGAGAGGCGCCGCGAACGGCGATCCCGGCATCGGTCCCGCGTATGCCTCGGTCTTCTCCTCGCCGTTGAACACTTCGGTGCGTTGCGGCCGCGTCGATTTTCCGACGCCGAGATCCGCGCACAAGAAAAAACAATCGAAGCGCGCGCGGAACTGCTCGCGCGTGAGCGACAACGCCAGCGTCGACAGATCCATCCCCCAACCCCCGCCGATGATCATAGCATCGAACTCTGCTTGAACCGGCGCGAGCGTGTGCTTACCCTGCGCACATGCCCAAGTTCGTGTACAGGTTCGGCAACGGCCACGCCGAGGGCGAGGGCGCGATGAAAGAGCTGCTCGGCGGCAAAGGCGCCGGCCTCGCCGAGATGAACCGCCTCGGCATTCCCGTGCCGCCCGGCTTCACCATCACCACCGAGGTCTGCACCTATTATTACGCGCACGCCAAGAAGTATCCGCCCGAGCTCGATGGCGAGCTGCGCGTCGCCGTCGCCCACGTCGAGTCGCTCGTGGGATCGAAGTTCGGCGACCCCAACGATCCACTGCTGGTCAGCGTGCGCTCGGGCGCGCGCGTGTCGATGCCCGGCATGATGGACACCGTCCTCAACCTCGGCCTCAACGACACCACCGTCGAGGGCCTCGCCAAAAAATCGGGCTCGCCGCGCTTCGCCTACGACTCCTATCGCCGCTTCGTACAGATGTACGGCGACGTCGTCCTCGGCCTCAAGCCCGAGGGCAAGACCGAAGCCGATCCGTTCGAGGCGCTGCTCGAGAAGAAAAAAGAAGCACGCGGCGTGCACCTCGACACCGAGCTCGACGAACGCGCGCTGCGCGAGCTCGTCGCCGAGTTCAAGGCCGAGATCAAGAAGCGCAAGGGGCGCGACTTCCCCGACGATCCGTGGGAGCAGCTGCGCGGCGCCATCGGCGCGGTGTTCGGCAGCTGGGAGAACCACCGCGCGGTGACTTACCGTCAAATGTACAATATCCCCTCGAGCTGGGGCACCGCCGTCAG